>CAIZEE010000485.1 GCA_903931835.1 uncultured Elstera sp. | reverse complement strand
GTGTGGATCGACTCGGCCGTCGACCCGAAGACCGCCGGCGACCTGGAAAACGGCATTCTGACCCGCGCGCGCCAGCTTCGTCTCGACACGACAGCAGCGCAGTAATCACGCGGCCAGCGCATGAGCCGCTTTAACGCCAAGGAAACTGAGGCGAAATGGCAGGCGATCTGGAACGATCGCGGCTGTTTTGCTGCAGGCACCGATCACTCACAGCCCAAATACTACGTGCTTGAGATGTTCCCCTATCCGTCGGGGCGTCTCCATATGGGGCATTTGCGTAACTACACGCTGGGCGACATGGTGGCGCGGTTCAAGCGCGCCCAGGGCTTCAACGTGCTGCACCCGATGGGCTGGGACGCGTTCGGCCTGCCGGCGGAGAATGCGGCGATCCAGAACGGCCGCCACCCGGCCGAATGGACCTATGCCAATATCAAGGCGATGCGCGAGCAATTGGCGCCGATGGGATTCTCCTATGACTGGAGCCGCGAGCTTGCCACCTGCGATCCGGAATACTACCAGCACGAGCAGAAATTCTTTCTCGATTTCCTGAAGAACGATTTGGCCTATCGCCGGATGAGCGTGGTCAATTGGGACCCGGTCGAGAATACCGTGCTGGCCAATGAGCAGGTCGTGGACGGGCGCGGTTGGCGCTCCGGTGCTCTCGTGGAGCGGCGCGAGCTGCCGCAATGGTTCCTGCGCATAACCGATTATGCCGATGAGCTGCTGGCGGCGATCAAGACGCTGGATCGCTGGCCCGACCGGGTGCGGCTGATGCAGGAAAACTGGATCGGCCGATCGGAAGGCATGAAGCTGTTCTTCCGGGTCGAAGACTATCCGAGCTACCCGAAGCTGGAGGTGTTCACCACCCGCCCCGATACGCTGTTCGGCGCCGCCTTCTGCGCGATCGCAGCCAATCATCCGCTGTCACTGGAGCTCGCGGCAACGAATCCCGATCTGGCGGCGTTCCTGGATGAAATCGGCCGCGTCGGCACCAGCGAAGAAGCCCTGGAAACGGCGGAAAAGCGCGGCTTTGACACCGGTTTGACAGTCCGGCATCCGCTGCAAGACGGAGTCAGTCTACCGATCTACATCGCCAATTTCGTACTGATGGAATACGGCAGCGGCGCCATCTTCGGCTGTCCTGCGCATGACCAGCGCGATCTCGATTTCGCCCGCAAATACGCCCTACCGGTGCGTGTCGTGGTCGCGCCGCATCATCTGGTCGAGGGCGGGTTCGAGGTTACCGATACCGCCTATACCGATGACGGCGTGCTGGTCAATTCGGGCTTTTTGGACGGGCTCAGCGTGGCTGAGGCCAAGCGCGTCGTGGCCGACCGGCTGGCGGCCGATGGCGATGGCGAAATCACCGTCGCCTATCGCCTGCGCGACTGGGGGGTTAGCCGTCAGCGTTATTGGGGCTGTCCGATCCCGGTCATTCATTGCCCCGGCTGCGGCATCGTTCCGGTGCCGGAAGATCAGCTGCCGGTTACCTTGCCGCCCGACGTCACCTTTGACCAGCCGGGCAATCCGCTGGCCCGCCACCCGACCTGGAAGCACGTGACTTGCCCGAGTTGCGGCGGCGCTGCCCAGCGCGACACCGACACGTTCGACACCTTCTTTGAATCCTCCTGGTACTACCTACGCTTCTGTTCGCCCTATAAGGACCGACCGCTCGACCCGGAATCGGTCAAGTACTGGATGCAGGTCGACCAATATGTCGGCGGCGTCGAGCATGCGGTTCTGCATCTGCTCTATTCGCGCTTCTTCACCCGTGCGCTGAAACGCTGCGGCTATATCGATTTCGATGAACCGTTTGCCGGGCTGTTCACCCAAGGCATGGTCTGTCACGAAACCTATCGCGACACGCAGGGCGATTGGGTGACGCCGGACGAGGTCAGCCGTGATGCCGGCGGGAATTGGACCCTGACGGCCGATGGCTCCCCCATCACCGTCGGCCGGTCTGAGAAGATGTCGAAATCGAAGAAGAACGTCATCGAGCCAGTCGGCATCGTCGAAGCCTATGGTGCTGATGCGGCACGGCTTTTCGTTGTTTCCGACAGCCCGCCCGAGCGCGTTTTCGACTCGAGCGAGGCCGGCAT
>CAIZEE010000484.1 GCA_903931835.1 uncultured Elstera sp. | reverse complement strand
TTTCAAGCAGAAGACGGCATACGAGATACGCTCGAGTGACTGGAGTTCAGACGTGTGCTCTCCGATCTATCGGGGCGAAACGCCGGTTCCAACGCGCTGATGCGCACCCAAGCGATCGTAGGTCTTTGCGCCGCCCTTACGATCGCGCAGCCTGCCCTCGCCACCGAGCAGAGTTCGCCCATGCCGCTGCATTATCCGGCGACGCCCCGCGTCGAGCAGACCGATACGCATTTCGGCGTGACCATCGCCGATCCTTATCGCTGGCTGGAAAACGATATCCGCCAGGACGCCCGGGTCCAGGAATGGGTCGATGCGGAAAACAAGCTGACCCATGAATATCTCGACGCGCTGCCGAAGCGCGCCGAGATCGCCCATCGCCTGAGCGAGATCTTCGATTACGAGAAATTCCGCGTGCCGCAAGAGGCCGGCGGTCGCGTGTTTTACGAACATAATAGCGGGCTACAGAACCAGTTCGTGCTGCAGGTGCTGGACAAGCCCGGCGCCAAACCCCGCAATCTGCTCGACCCCAATCAATGGGCGAAGGATGGTGCGACGGCACTGGATGCCTGGGCGCCCAGCCATGACGGAAAACATGTGGTCTACTCGGTCGAGGATGGCGGATCCGACTGGCGCACGGTCAAGGTGCTGGATGTCGCGACCGGCAAAGACCTGCCCGACCAGCTGCATTGGGTGAAATTCTCAGGCATGTCCTGGGCTGCGGATGGCTCCGGCTTCTTCTATTCGCGGTTTCCGGAACCGGCCAAGGGGGCCGAACTCCAATCGACTAACCTCGATCAGCGGGTCTACTTCCACAAGCTTGGGAGCGCTCAGGAAAATGACAGGCTGATCTATGCGACGCCCGATCGTCCGAAGCTGCTGCATCAAGCCGAAGCGAGTTTCGATGGGCATTATCTGGTGATCGCGTCGGCAGAGGGCACTGACGATCGCAACGAAGTGACGCTGATCGATCTGCATCAGCCCAAGACGCCGCCGCGTACGCTGGTGAAGGGGCTGGAGCATAGCTACCGCTTGATCGAGGCGGTCGGCAGCCATTTGTATTTCGTGACCAACCTCGATGCCCCGCGCTACCGCATCGTGGCCATGGATCTGGCGAAGCCCGGCTTGACCGAGATTGTGCCGCAATCGGCCGCAACGATCGAGGGCGCCTCGCTGATCGGCAAAAAGCTCCTGGTGCAGACCATCGAGGATGCGAAAAGCGTCGTCTTCACGACGGATCTGACCGGCGGCGATCGCAGAGCTGTCGAGCTGCCGGGCATCGGCTCGGTCTCGGGCTTCGCCGGACGTCCCGATTCCCACAACAGCTATTACGGCTATTCGAGCTTCAACGCGCCGCTCAGCATCTTCTCCTTCGATGCCGGCACGGGTAAATCGACGCTGTTCAAGGCGCCTGAGGTGAAGTTCAAACCGGACGATTATGTCGTCGAGCAGGTCTTCTATCCGTCCAAGGACGGCACAAAAATCCCGATGTTCATTGTCCACAAGACGGGGCTCGACACCAGCAAGCCGCATCCGACGCTGCTTTATGCCTATGGCGGATTCAATATCTCGATGCTGCCGAGCTTCAGCGTCTCGCGCCTTGAATGGATGGAGATGGGCGGCGTTTACGCGCTCGCCAATCTGCGCGGCGGCGGCGAATACGGCAAGGACTGGCATGATGCCGGCCGGCTGATGAAGAAGCAGAACGTGTTCGACGATTTCATCGCCGGGGCGGAATACCTGATCGGCCGCGGCATCACGACTAGCGCGCAACTGGCAATCCAGGGCGGTTCCAATGGCGGCTTGCTGGTCGGCGCTGTGGTCAACCAGCGTCCCGATCTGTTCGCGGCGGCACTACCCGCTGTCGGCGTGATGGACATGCTGCGCTTCGACCAGTTCACCGCCGGCCGTTTCTGGACCGACGATTACGGCAGCCCCTCG
The DNA here is from genome assembly GCA_903931835.1 of uncultured Elstera sp. Classification (GTDB taxonomy): domain Bacteria; phylum Pseudomonadota; class Alphaproteobacteria; order Elsterales; family Elsteraceae; genus CAIZEE01. The sequence goes on along the minus strand of CAIZEE010000484.1, from coordinate 458 downwards.
GTCGAGGCTGATTTCCGCTATCTCTGGACCTATTCGCCGATCCACAACGTGCATGCGGGCGCCAAATACCCCGCCATCCTGATCACCACCGCCGATACCGATGACCGCGTCGTGCCCGGCCACAGCTTCAAATACGCTGCCACCCTGCAGAACGCCGATCTGGGGCCGGAGCCGCATCTGATCCGGGTAGAGACAAGAGCCGGCCATGGATCGGGCAAGCCGACCGATAAGCAAATCCAGGAAGTGGCCGATCTGTGGGCCTTTGCCGGGTATCACACGGGGCTGACGCGGTAACAGAAGGAACTTTCAGCAGCCCCGGCTGGAAATTTGACGGTTCTGCGCCTACACTCAAAGCATGAGCGAGCCTGCACAACCTCTGCCTGATCTCGACGACGAAGCGGCCGAACTTGCCGCGCTGACAATCGCCGCCCACTGCCCGTCGATCGCGATCGCGTCGT
>CAIZEE010000483.1 GCA_903931835.1 uncultured Elstera sp. | reverse complement strand
GGGCTTTGGCGGATCATGCGGGCGATGGACCGCTACGGTTTCCGCGGAACGGTCAATCTGAACAGCGATGTCTGCCGCGAGTATCCCCAGATCATTGAGGAGGGAAACCGCCGGCGCTGGGAATGGTGCGGGCAGGGCGACAACAACACCAGCATCGCGACGCTGATGAGCGAGGACGAGGAGCGCGCCTTCATTCACAAGAATCTCGCGATCATCGAGAAAGCGACGGGCAAGCGCCCGAAGGGCTGGCTCGGCATGTGCCTGGCTGAAAGCCTGCACAGCCCGGATCTGCTGGCCGAAGCCGGCATCGAGTACGTGTCGAACTACACCCATGACGAACTTCCCGTGGAACTTCGCGTCAAATCCGGGTCGCTGATCACCATGCCTTACACGCTGGAGATCAACGATGTGCCGGCGATCCTCGGCAAGGGGACCCCGGCCGAGACATTCGGGCAGATGATCAAGGATCAGTTCGACGTACTGTATGAGGACGCGATCGAGCTGCCGCGCGTCATGTCCATCTCGCTGCATCCGTTCATCACTGGCCAGCCGTTCCGGATGAAATATATCGAACAGGCGCTCGCTTATATCGCGTCGCATAACGCTGTCTGGCTGACCACGGGCGGCGAGATCAACGATTGGTATCGCGCCAACTGCCTCGGGCGTTAGCGGCAGTTGCAGCGAAGAAGGAGGGGCCATGCCGATCATTCAAGTCAGTATTCTTTCTGGCCGGCCGGCTGCGATGAAGCAGACCTTGCTGCGATCGCTGGCCGAGGCGACGTCGACCTCGCTTGGCGTCCCGCTATCGGCTGTGCGGGTAATTCTGACGGAAGTGGCGCCTGAATATTGGACCGTCGGCGGCGAGCCGTTGCCGCCGCCCAAGATTCCGACAAAGGAATAGAGACATGGCTGCGGCTTATCGGTTGACGGTTGCTGACGCAAATACGGGAAACGGCGCGTCGGGCGCGGTGTATGTCGAGCGCGACGGCAAGGTGCTACCACTGACCGCCTTGCTCGATGATCAGGATTTGCGTGGCTGGAATGGGGAAGCGCCGCAGGATCTTATGCCGCTGCTCGCCGATTGGGACCGCTGGGCGGTGGAACTGCCGCGCCGACTGGACAAGGCCGCTGCATCGGCCTGGCGTGATGTGTCGGGCTTGCGTTTCCGGCCACCGATCGCGCGGCCGAACAAGCTCATCTGCATCGGCGCCAATTATCACGATCACATCGAAGAGATGAAGATACCGGTGCTGCCGAGCTACCCCTATTCCTTCTTGAAGCCGGCCAGCACGACGCTGAGAGGGTCGGGGGAGGCGGTTAGCGTGCCGACGATCGCCAAATTGATCGATTGGGAGGCGGAGCTCGCGGTCATCATCGGCAAGAGCGCGCGCAACGTCGCCGCTGCCGATGCGCTCAGCATCGTCGCCGGTTATGCCAATTTCAACGATCTGTCCGCCCGCGACTGGCTGGTCAACCGTCCGGCGATCGGTGTTGACTGGGTGCGGCACAAGGCATTCGATGGGTTTGGGCCATTCGGCCCTTATTTTGTCCCGTCCAGTTTCGTGCCCGATCCGCAGGTGCTGCCGGTTAAGCTGACGGTTAATGGTGTGGTGAAGCAATCCTCCAACACAGCGCAGATGATCTTCGGCGTGGTGCCCATTATCGAGCATTTATCCTCGATCATGACGCTGGAGCCGGGCGACGTGATTGCAACCGGAACCCCGGCCGGGACAGGCTTCGGCCTCAACCCCCAGGAATTCCTGAAAGCGGGCGATGTGGTCAGCGTCGAAATCGGCGGCCTCGGTGTCCTTGAAACGCCGATGATCTAGGGTCTGATCGGTTCAAATTGAACCGTGAATCAGCCTCTAGCCGGGCTTGGCGGTTTCCAAGCCCAATAGGATGCGGAGACATCGCACGAAAACCGGACGGAGATCAGCCGGCAGCGGCGCCAGGATTTCCTTCTGAACCTCGGCGACCCGCTCAATGCGCTCCTGCAGCAGAGCCTCACCCGCTGGCGTGATGTGAATGTTCCAGCAGCGACTGTCGGTCGGGTCGCGGGAGCGTTGAACCCAGCCGCGATCGACCCTGCGGCCAAGCATTTCCTTCAGCGTGCTTTTGTCGAACCCGCTCGTGCCGACCAGATGGTTCTGAGACGCGCCGGGATTCTTCGCCAGCGTGATCAACAAGGCGATCTGCTGTCGCGTGACGTCGGTACCGACCACCTGACAAAAAATCTCGTAGGAACGCTGGTGGTTGCGGCGAAGCAGATGCCCCGGGGCATCCAGCAACTCGAACTCGCATAGCCAACCCGGCTCACCTTCCGTCTCAGCCAACCCGTTGTCTCCTAATTGGGGTCGAACAATGCGAGGCCCCGTGCAGTTGTCAAGCCGTGCAGTCGTCAAGCCGCCGGGGCTACCCGGAATTCGGCGTGGCCAAGGTGCTGGACCGTTAGCCGGATATGCTGGCCCGGCGCCAGCGCCTCTGCGGCGGTCGCGCCGCCGGCCATCACGATGTCGCCGGCCTGCAGCGGTTCGCCCGCCTCTTGCGCCAATTTCGCCGCAGCGACCAGTGAGCGGATTGGATTGCCGAGAATTGCCGCACTCGATCCGATCATCCGTTCAACGCCGTCTATTTCGACGATCATGCCGAGATTGCTGAAATCGATCGCAGGATCTGCCCAGGGGCCGACAACCAGCCCGGAGGACGAGCTGTTATCGGCGACCACGTCGGTCAGCGAGAACTTAAAGTCACGATAGCGCGAATCGATGATTTCCAGCGCTGGCGCGATGCCGGCAAGCGCCGCCCGCGCTGCGAGCGGTGTCACGATGCCGGAGAGCGGGGCTGCCAGCAGGAAGGCGATTTCCGGCTCGACGCGGGGATGAACGAAGCGGCGAATGTCGATCGTGCCACCATCCTCAATCAGCATCCCATCGGTCAGCCGTCCCCAGATCATCGTGTCCAGGCCCATCTGCGCCATTTTCGCGCGGCTGGTGAACCCCATCTTCATGCCGATCCGGTTTTCCCCGCGCGCGTAGCGGCGGCCCATCGAGGCCGCCTGAACGCGGTAGGCGTCTGCGAGATCGATCGGTTCTTCGAGCTGCGCTACGGCCTCGGCATGGCGGGCGGCGTCATCGAGCCGGGCGGCGAGTTGGGCGATGTCAGGCATGATCCTTACTCCTCACTCAAACCGCACGCGCACTGCGCCGACGCCTTCGATGCGGGCTGAAATCGCATCGCCCGCCTTGACCGGCACCATCGGGCCGAGAGCTCCGGACAGGACGATATCGCCACGGACCAGTGGGCGATTGAGCGACGCCATCTTGGCAGCGAGCCAGCCAAGCGCATTGAGCGGATTGCCGAGGCAGGCGGCCCCGGCGCCGAACGAAACAGGGTCGCCATTGCTCTCCAGCACCATGCCGCAGAGCCTGAGATCGAGACCATCAAGCTTCACCGGCGTGGTGCCAAGCACGAACAGGCCGGAGGACGCGTTGTCGGCGATTGTGTCGATAATGCGGATGTTCCAGTCGGCGATGCGGCTGTCGACGATCTCGATTGCCGGCAGTACATAATCGGTGGCCGAAATCAGCTCGGCGACGGTCAGCCGCGAGGCATCGGGGGTGCGGGCCATCACAAACGCGATTTCAGCCTCGACTTTGGGCTGAATCAGCCGGGCGGCCAGCACGCTGTCGCCGTCGAACACCGCCATATCGGCGAACAACGTGCCAAAATCCGGTTGATCGACCCCTAATTGCTTCTGAACGCTACGCGCCGTCAGGCCGATCTTGGCGCCCACGGCGACCCGGCCGGCGGCTTCCCAGAAACTCGTATTGGCGGATTGAATCGCATAGGCGTCGTCGATCGATGCGTCCGGCAGCTCGAGGCGGATCGGCGGAATCGGCTGTGCAGTTTTCAACGCCTCGCGAAGACGGGCCGCATGATGCTCAATCACATCGGGCGAGGGTGGCAGCTGCTGCGGTGCCGTCATTGCGGGGTTGGCTGCCATTCCGGATCTCCAAAACACAAATATTGCCACATCCGTTCATAAAGGCCGCCCGCCGAGACGGCGCGGGCCTGGACTTCCTCGGCGGTGTAGGGGCGTATGCTGTCGCTGCCCGCACCCAGCAGCGCCACTTCGATACGGGCAGCGTCTTCCAGAAAAAAGGCGCGGCACGCCGCCTGCTCCAGCGACTGCCCAACGATGACGGCACCATTGCCGCGCAGTATGATCGCGGCGGCGGCGCCCAGTCGTTCGGCGACCTCGGCGGCGCTGTTGTCGTCCCGGACCAGCGCGGGGCTGTCCCATAGCGGCGGCGCGGGGGCGAAATAGGTGCCGAGGCCGTGCAGCGCGCGCGGCGTCCGTCCGAGTGCCGACAGCGCGATGACGGCAGGCGGCTGTATCCGGCAGATGCCCCCTATATCGGGCCGTCTGCGGTAAATCTCACGATGAATCCTAACCTCGCCCAGCACCCCAGCAGGCAGTTCGCCATCCGCCTCGACGACCGTTCCCCCAGCGCCCGCCTCAACGGTTATCAGCGGCTGCGGCGGCGTCACCAGAAACCGGGTGGCATCGAGCCTCGTGCTGACATGGCCATAGGCGTGTACCAGACCATGTCGCCCCATGGCGCGGGCCGCCAGGCGCAGAACCCGATGGGGATCAGGCGACACGCGGCACCTTGGCCGAGGTTCTGAACTCCGGGATGTCCGGCTCCGATCCCCACATGCAGAATGAGGTCGGCTTCATCGGGAATTGGCGCGGAATATAGGTTCGCTCATCCTCCGCAGTGATCAGCCGAACGCCGGTCGAGTATTCGTAGATCATATCGTCGGGCCCCTGGAAATACAGGAACCGGGCGCCGGAGGTCGGATGCCGGCCAGGTCCAAACACGATGCGGACGTTCTGTTTCTGCAGGAAATAGAAGGACCGCATGATGTCGTCGATCGACTCGACCTGGAAGTTGATGTGCTGAAGGCCAGGGTAAGTGGATGGGAAGAGGGCGACCTTGTGGTGCACCTCATCAATGCGCAGCAACGCCGCCTCGCCGATCCAATCGCTGACCTTGGCGCTCAGATGGCTGGTCCAGAACGCCTCGTCGAGGCGCGGATTGCTGGTGCGCATACCGACATGGCTGAACGAGGTGATGCCGGCATCGCGGGTGGGAAAATAGCGTTTGCCGCTGGCGGCCGGACGCGCGACCAACTCGATCACATTGCCGGTGGGGTCGGTCAGGCTGACCATGGCATCGACCCGGCGCTGTTCGCATTCGGTGCGCGTGCCCGCGCGGACGTTAACCTTGGCGTTTTCCAATTCGGAAGCGGCGTCATCAAGTTCCGCCAGCGAAAACATCTCGAATCCGGCAGCGTGGCCCGCAGAACGGCCGGTGACGTAACAGATATTGTGATCACGCGAATCGCCGCGCAGATAGGCTGCATTCTGTTCGCGCTCGACGAGTTCGAGACCCAAAACCTGGGTCGCAAACCGCACGCTTTCGTCAAGATCCTCGCAGCCCATTCGGACGTAGCGGATGTCGCGCAGATCGGCCATGTCACTAATCCTTGTTGGAGGCCAGGGTCGGGCGTTCGAAATTCTTAGCCATATGCCCGGCACCGGTCTGATCGCCCCGCTCGAACATCCAGGAATAGCCGCCCTCAGGGTTGGACAGGATTTCCCAGCAATTATCGTCGCCATCCCAGAAATAGAAGCAGTAGGTGCCGTGCTGCAGCCGAGGCTTGGAAATCTTGGTGAGGTTCCAGAGTTCAGCGTCGCGCGTAACAATCTCATAGGCGTGATCGACTGCCGCGTCGTCCGGCACATCGAGTCCGTTGTGATTGAGGAAAGGCATGCTGTCCTTGGGCTTGCCGCTGCTTTGCACCACCACGACGATCTGCTTGCCGCCCATCCGCGCCCACATCGAGATCGGTGACGTGGTGACCACTTCGAACCCAAGGAACTCCTCAAAAAAGCGTCGTGTGAATGCCAGATTGCGGCATTCGAGCGTCGCATGCGAATAGAATTTGAGGTCGAGGGCGGGTTTGGGTCGCGCAGCCGCCGCTGTTTCGGTCAGTTCGGTTGTGTCGGTCATTTCCATCTCCCTGGGCCGTTTCGGCGCCTCGTTTTCTTAAGGGTTAAAGCTTGATGCAGATGTTTGAGAGTTCCGAATAAAAACCAATCGAATGCAGCCCGCCCTCCCGCCCCACGCCAGAAAGCTTGGCGCCGCCAAAGGGCGTTCTGAGATCGCGCAGGAACCAGCAATTGACCCAGCATATGCCGACATCCATGGCGCGCCCGACGCGGTGCGCGCGGGCGAGATCGCTGGTCCATATGCTGGCGGCCAGGCCGTAGGGGCTGTCATTCGCCCAGGCGACAACCTCGTTCTCATTGTCGAATGGCGTGATGTGGCAGGCTGGGCCGAAGATTTCCTCGCGCACAGTGCGGGCGGTTTCCGGCAAGCCGGTCCAGATCGTCGGTTCGACGAAATAGCCGCCATCGCGCTCGTCGCCGAATTTTGGCACGCCGCCGCCGGTGACAACGCGGGCTCCTTCGCTCGCCGCAAGCGCGTAATACTCCAGCACTTTGCCGCGATGCTCGGCCGAGATTAGCGGGCCGAGCGTGGTGCCCGGTTCATAGGGCAGGCCCGGACGCAGCGCCTCAGCACGCTGCTTCAGCGCTTGGACGAAACGCTCGAAGATCGGTCGCTCAACATAGATGCGCTCAGTGGCAAGGCAGACCTGGCCGGTATTGGCAAACGCGGCGCGTGCCAGCCCGGCCACCGCCGCATCGAAATCGGCATCGGCGAACACAATGGCCGCGTTCTTGCCGCCGAGTTCGAAGGACAGCGCCTTCGTGGTGGGTGCGGCTGCGGCCATGATCGCGGCACCGGTGCGGGTTTCCCCGGTAAAGGTGATCGCGCGAACCCCCGGATGGGTGGTCAGAAGCTCGCCGGCCGAGCCGGGGCCAAAGCCGTGAATCACGTTAAAGACGCCGGGCGGTATGCCGGCCTCGTTCATCACCTCGCCAAGCAAGGTCGTGGTCGACGGCGTCTCCTCGGACGGTTTGACGATCACGGCATTGCCGCAGGCGAGTGCTGGCGCCACCTTCCAGGTCATCAGCAGCAGCGGCAAATTCCACGGCGAAATGACGCCGACCACGCCGATTGGCTTGCGCACCGCATAGTTGATGGCGCCCAGCCCGTCCGGCGTGTCCATCTCGAACGTCTCGGTCGACAGATTGGCGATCGTGTCAGCGAATACCCGGAAATTGGCAGCACCCCGCGGGATATCGAGATGGCTCGCGAGATCAACGGGTTTGCCGGTATCGGCGATTTCGGCCGCCAAAAATTCGTCGAAGCGCTCCTCGATCCGGTCGGCGACTTGGCCGAGCAGCTTGCGCCGGGTTGCCAGTGGCATCTTGCCCCAATCGCCTTCGACCGCATGGCGGGCGGCTTGCACGGCGGCGTCGACGATGGCCGCGTCCGCCTCATAGGCGATCGCATGGACCTTGCCCGTCGCTGGATCGAAAACATCGAAGGGCCGGCCGCCTTCGACACTGGCACCGCCGACGAAATTGTAAAGGTGCCGCACGACGCCTGACGATGAACGGGTTTGAGAGCGGGCGGATGCCGATTGCATGGTCGTTTCCTCGTAGCCGATTGGGCGGTTACGTCCTGATTAGACGTATACGTCCCATTGTGATGAATTGCAAGGTTCTCTTGATAGTCGCGGGGGAACTATTACCGGGCGAGGGCGGGGCGCTTCCTGCGTTCACCCTTGGTCGATGCGCCGAACTGGCTGGCGGCGTCGATAGCAAATTGCAGGCTCATTCTAAGCGCCGAGGTGTCATGTTCCGGCGCCAATGCCGCCAGGAGTTCGAGTGCTGTACGGGCGAGATGGCGGGCTGCCAGTTCCGACGCCCGTGACGCGTCGCCATTGGCAAAAGCCTCATAGAGCTCGCGATGCTCCAGCTCGCCGCGCATCCACCAGCCGGGCATATGTTCACCCTTATAGGCGGACTGGTAGCGTTCGCTGCGCAATTCCAGGGTTTCGAGGTCGGCGGCAAATGAAGCGCCGGCGCCGACCACGAGCAGCCGATGAAAATTCCGGTGGAGCGATGCCCAAGCATTGAACGAGGAATGAGATTCCTCGCCCTCCAGCGCTTCAACGACCGACAGCAGATTGTCGAGATCGGTCTCGGTGATCCGGCTCGCTGTGATCGCGACGCCCAGCGCCTCCAAAAGGATACGCTTTATATAGAGTGCTTCGACATCGGCCGGATCAAAGCCCAGGACGCGGCATCGGAAATTCGGCTCGGCACTGACCAGACCGCCTTCCTGCAGCATGCGCAGCGCCTCGCGCACCGGCGTACGGCTGACCCGCATCATACGCGCCACCTCGACCTGTGACAGAATCGTGCCGGGACGCAGCTTGCCGCTCAGGATGAGGTTCCGCAATCGGTCGTAGACCTCAATCGCAACGCGACGGCCATCCGGCTTTTCGATCGGTTGCAGCAATGAGGGGTCGAGCGACATCAGCATACTCTGAAGGGTTATTCGCCTAAAACTGTACCCATATTTGACCGATTGGAGCGATTATGGCAAGCGTGTTAAACGCTGCGTCCTCGGACAAATATGCCTACTCATTGGCTAATATTGGGAGATTCCTGCATTTTTAGGACGTATAAGTCTCATCTTGACTTGATGCGGCAACGATGGCAAAAGTGTATCCACTTAAATGTCACCTAAGATGGCATTAGGCGACCCGACCGAAGTTGGGCGCCCGACGAACAAAAAGTAGGGGAGGCCGGGATGAGAAGTTTGAAGCAAAGCCTTTTGGCGGGCTGCGCGTTGACGTTATTGGTGGGTGGTGTGGCCCACGCACAAGCTCCCCAGACAGCAGTCGCTTCTGATGCGACCAGTGCCGGCGCGGTGCAAAGCGCGCAGGCGCCGTCAGCAACGGCTGGGGCTGCGGTGGCGCCTGTCCCTGACGGAGGGATTCAGGAAGTTGTCGTGACCGCGCAGAAGACGCGTCAGAGTCTTCAGAAGACGGCTGCGGCGGTGACCGCGCTTACCCCCGATGCGCTTCAGGAACGCGGCGTTGTCGATTTGAGCCAGATACAGGCGCTGATCCCCGGAGCGCGATTCCAGGTGGAAGGCAACGTGGTGCAATTATTCCTGCGCGGCGTTGGTTCAAACCTCGATTTCGGCAATATCGAGACGACGGTCGCCTACAACACGAACGGTATGTACGTCCCCCGCGAAGGCAGCTCGATCCCGCTCTTCGATATTGCGCAGATTGAAGTTCTGCCAGGCCCCCAAGGTACCTTGTATGGTCGCGGTTCGGTCGGTGGTGCGGTCAATGTCGAATGGAACCGGCCGGAACTCGGCGTCTACCACTCCCATCTCGAAGAGGTGATGGGCAACTACGAGAAGTTGAACGGAACGGCGGTCCAGAATATTCCGATCGGCGACGATCTTGCAGTCCGCGTCGGTTTCGCAACCGAGAACCATTCGGGCTACATCACGGATGGATCCTGGTCGCAGCATGACATGGAAGGGCATCTCGGCATCCTCTGGAAACCGAGCACCAATTTCACCGCCTATATCTGGGGTGAAATGGCGGGCAAGAACGGTCATCAGCCGAACCTCGTCAACAAGGGCACCGATCCGGCGACCGGCGCCTATAGCGAGACTTCCTATCTTCAGTCCAATCCCTGGAACAATACGGTCCCTCTGGCCTACGACCTGCTCGGCGAGCCTTATGCAGAGAACCAGACCTATATCAATCGGGCGATCGGCGGCGAATTTACCTATCGCCTCGAAAATACGACGTTCACCTACATCCCGACCTATTTCTACCTGGATGACAGCCCGTATTATTTTCTTGGCCAGATCAATTCGTTCAAAGTGGACGTCTATCGGCAGTTGACCCAGGAATTCCGGGTGGCCCACGACTTCGATGCCCTGAAGCTGATCGGCGGTCTCTACTGGTACCACCAGAACGGCCATAATTCTTACGATATCTATCTGCCCGGGATTTTGCCGGGCAACGGCGACGATCCGCAATCCAACATGAAGGATAACGTCAAGGAGGGCGAGGCCGTCTACGGCCAGGGCACGTACAGCGTCTTCGACGATTGGCGCCTCATCCTGGGCGGGCGCTACAGCGCCGATCAGCGCAGTGCCGATGGCCTCGGTGTCGCGAGCTTGCCGACCTTCGCGCCACAGCCCTTCACCTTCAGCCACCACTACTACAACACCGACTTCAAGGTCGGCACCGAGTACGACGTAGCCCGTAATATCCTGGCCTACGGCGCGATCCAGTCCGCCTATCAGCCGGGCACGTTCAACGATATCGTGTCGGGCATTGCTACCGACCCGCAGGCGGTCAAATCAGAGCACTTGTTCGCGTTCACCGCCGGCTTCAAATCGCGCTTTCTGGACAACAAGCTCCAGATCAACGACGAAGCCTTCTATTATACGTATCACAACCTCACGCAGCAGGCCTATTCGATCAATGGCGTCAACCTGATCTTCAACGCTAAGCAGGTTCAGATCCCGGGCAACCAACTCGATATTCTCTACAAGTTCTTGCCGGACGATCAGTTCGGCCTGTCGGTCGCCTATAACCACGCACGGAACAAGAACTTCATCACGCCTGGCGGTCAGAACTTCGATGGCTTCCAGTCCGTCTATGCCGCCGACTGGACGGCAAATATCGGGTATCAGCATAATTTCGAAATCGAGAGTGGCGCCATCCGCTTCCGGGCCGATACGCGCATCGAGAGTTCGTTCTATGGCGACTTCCAGCACGATCCGGGAACGTTCCAGCCGACCGCTGTTAAGCTGGACATGTCGCTCACCTATTACGATGCTTCCGGCGACTGGTCCGTCGGCGCCTGGGTCAAGAACGCGACCAATGAGGCGGCCATCGCCGCGACCGCCTTTGCCGGCATTCCGGGGCCAGCGACCGCGTATCTGCAGGAGCCCATGACCTTTGGCCTCCGCGCGTCGCAGGACTTCTAAGCGGAGATGGGTATGAACAAGGCGCTCACCCCTGAGGAGAAGCTCGATATCCTTTGGAACCGGGCCGAGATTGAGCGAGTCATGCTCAATTTCGGCCGAGCGCTCGACCTCGGCGATTGGCCGCTCTATCGCAGTTGCTTCACCGATCAGATCGATGTCGATTTCGAGCGGCTGACCGGCCAGCCCGAGGTGCGGGTCGATGCGGATCTGTGGACCCGCTTTGCCGAGGTGATCCTCTCTCCGGTCAGGCGGCATCATCAATATTCCAATTTCACCGCGACGATCGAGGGCGACCGAGCCCAGGCGACCATCTACATGGTCGCGCGGCATTGGAAGCCAACCGAAATGGGGGCTGCCGAATACATTCAGAACGGCTGGTATGAGAACAGTTTTCAGCGCATTGACGGGCAATGGAAAATGACCCGGCTGCGCCATACGTTCCAATGGATCACGGGCAACGGCGCGCTTTTCGATTTTTCGGATCCCGAACTGGTTAAGGTGATGGCGCAGGTTTTCGCGCCAGAGAACCGCCTGAATAAAAAAACCGCGTGAAACGTTAAGGTTGGCGGCATAACGACCGTCAACGCAGGGGAATTGGAAATGGCTGGAGTACTGGACGGCAAGGTAGTCATCGTGACGGGGGCGGGGGGCGGCATCGGGCGCGCATCCTGCCTGGTGCTGGCGGAAGCCGGCGCCCGCGTGGTCGTCAGCGACATCTCAGGCGACGCGGGTGAGGAAACCGCTGCGGCCGTCCGCGATGCAGGCTATGAGGCGGTGTTCGTCAAAACCGATCTGGCCTCGGAGCAGGCGATCGCCGGCTTGGTCGCCTCCGCCGTCAAAAGCTTCGGCCGGCTTGACGGCGCCTTCAACAATGCAGGCTTGGAACAGCGCAATAAGCCGTTGGTCGACCTCACGCTCGAGGAGTGGGACCATGCCATCCGCATCGATCTGACCGCCGTCTTCCTGTGCATCAAATATCAGGTGCCGGCGATGCTGGCGACCGGCGGCGGGGCGATCGTCAATACAGCCTCGTCATTGGGGCAGGTCGGGCTGGCCAATGCCGGTGAGTATGTCAGCGCCAAGCACGGCGTGATCGGCCTTACCCGCGCCGCAGGTGCCGAATACGCGTCCAAGGGCGTTCGGGTCAACGCGATCCTGCCCGGCATCACCCGCACGCCGATGATCGCGCGGCTCAGCGACGATCCGACTTTTTCCGGCATGTTCGACCGCCTGCGCGCCCGCCACCCGATTGGTCGCTTCGGCGAGCCGAGCGAGATCGGTGAGGCTGCGAAATGGCTGCTCTCCGACGCCTCGTCCTTCGTCAATGGTGCCGCGATCGCTGTCGATGGCGGTTATCTTTCGATCTGACGCGTTTTGGTCAAACCTACGCTAGCGGAGAAAAACGATGTATGCGCTTTCCTATACGACCGAAGTAAACCCGCCCGGCGTTCTGCCGGTTCTGACGCGCGAGCAGGTCTGGCGCGGCCTTGAGATGAAGGCCGAGAACGCCCTGCCCTTCGTCAAGGGCATGACGAAATGCGAGGTCATCGAGCGTTCGGGCAATCAAATCCTGCGCGACGTTATCTTCGCCGGCAGCGAGCATCGCGAGCGGATCACCCTGCATGCCCCGGTTCAGGTTTTCTTTGAGCGGGTTGGTGAAACTGGCGTGATCGAAAACATCATCAGCGACTCCGAGCGCGGCCTGCTGCTGACCTTTATGTTCGCCTTGGGGTTTCCGGGAACCGAACCTGGCTCTGCGGCTGAGCGCGACAAGGGCGAGAGCATGAAGCACGCCTATATCGGTGCGGTTGGCGCCACGCTCGACCGGGTCCGGCAGATGGTAAAAGACGGCGAAATCTAAGCCGCGTTATCGACATCAAGAAACGATCAGGGAGGGTGCCATGGATTGGGTGGCGGAGTTTTTCAAAGACGCCGACAAAAAGGAAATCAACGCGCTCGCGGCCTGGTTCGCCGACACGATCACAGCGCGTTTCGGCAATGGGCCGACCATCGAGGGCAAGCCCGCCGTGGTCGAGGCGTTCGGGCAGTTTTTCAGCTCGATCAAGGGCATGCGCCATGTGCGCGAGCATATGGTCGTGGAGGGCGATTTCGCCTGTAACGAGGCGATTGTGACCTACACCACGCTCGATAATCGCGATGTCAGCGTTCCCGTGGCGAGTTCCCTGCACCGCACAGCCGACGGCAAGCTTGATCGCCTCTTCATCTTTATCGATCTAGCGCCCGTCTTCGCGCCGGCGGCTTGAACCAGGAGTTTACGATGGCAGGACGGCTCGAAGGCAAGGTTTGTATCGTCACGGGTTCGGGCGGCAGCATCGGCCGCGCGACGGCGCTGATGTTCGCGCGCGAGGGGGCGCACGTCGTCGGCTGCGATATAGTGGCGGAGGGCGCTCAGGAAACCGTTGAACTGGCGGTCAAGGCCGGCGGCTCGATGATCTCGGTTCATCCCTGCGATCTGACGGAGAAGGCGCAATGCGAACGGCTGGTTGCGGCGGCGGTAAAGGCATTCGGCGGTGTTGACGTGTTGTTCAACAATGGCGCCATGGCCTATTTCGCCTGGATCGACGCGATGGAGGATGACGTCTGGTACAAGACGATCAATGAGGAATTGAACATCGTCTTCCTACTGACGCGCGCGGCCTGGCCGGAGCTTTCCAAGCGCGGCGGTGCGATCGTCAATACCGCGTCGGTCTCCGCCTGGATGGGCTACAAAATGCTGCCAGGGCTTGCCCATACGACGGCCAAGGGCGGCGTGCTGTCGATGACCCGCCATCTGGCGATGGAAGGGCGCGCACATGGCATCCGCGCCAACTCCGTCTCGCCCGGCCTGATCGAATCGACCCAGACCAAGCCGCATCTGGCCAATCCGGAGTGGAAGCAGCAAATGTGCGAGCGGATCATGCTGGATCGTGCCGGCAAACCGGAGGAAGTGGCCGCGGCCGTGACCTTCCTCGCCTCCGACGAAGCATCCTTCATCACCGGCACCGATTTGCGTGTCGATGGCGGGACCCTCGCGTGGTGACAGGTGCCGGGTCTCGAGCGGACCCTCGCATCCTGATTATCGGGGCCGGGCATGCCGGCGGCAGTGTCGCCGTCCTGCTTCGCCAGCAAGGCCATACCGGCGCCATTGTTCTGGCCGGCGAGGAGGCTGTCGTCCCCTATCAACGCCCGCCCTTGTCAAAAACCTATCTGAAGGGCGACACGACGCTCGATCTGCTGAAGCTCCGCCCAGACCGGTTTTATGCGGAGCACGATATCGGCTTGCGAATTCCCGCGCGTGCCGTGGCGATCGACCGGGCAGCCAAGCGCGTGCAGTTCGATAGTGGCGAGGCGGAACCCTACGACGTCCTGATCCTCGCGACCGGATCGCGGAATCGAGCCTTGACGATCCCTGGCGCCGATCTGCCCCACGTTCACTCCCTGCGCAGCGCCGCCGATGCGGAACGACTGAGGCTGTCGATGCACCCCGGTGGCCATCTGGTGATTATCGGCGGCGGCTATATCGGTCTTGAAGTGGCGGCGTCGGCCTCCGCCTTCGGCATGAAGGTGACGGTGATCGAGCGCGAGGCGCGGGTGCTGGCGCGGGTCGCGAGCGAGCCGCTATCCGCCTTCTTCACACGCTATCATCGGGACCATGGCGTCGACATTGTCACCGACGCCGCCGTCGCCTCAGTCGATGCTGGCGGCGTCCATCTGGCCGATGGACGACGCTTTCCCTGCGAGCTCGTGCTGGTTGGCGTCGGCGCTGTCCCCTGCGATGCGCTGGCGCAGGCGGCGGGGCTTGATTGCGCCGGCGGCGTGCTGGTCGATCTTGAGGCGCGCACATCCGACCCAGCCATCTTTGCGATCGGCGATGTCACGATGCGGCCGCTGCCGCTTTATGAAAATCGGCGGGCGCGCCTGGAAAGCGTGCCGAATGCGCTCGAACAGGCAAAACAGGCGGTCGCCGCGATCCTTGGTCTGCCGCCGCCGAAGCCGGAGGTTCCGTGGTTCTGGTCCGACCAGTTCGGCGCCAAGCT
>CAIZEE010000482.1 GCA_903931835.1 uncultured Elstera sp. | reverse complement strand
CGCCATCACACTCGACTCGGCGGTCAAGACCTATCGCAGGGTGCTCAACACCGATGACCAGCTGCCGTACAGCCATTTTGGCCGCACCGGCGAGCACTTCGTCTCTATGCGGCTGGCGATGATGCCGGACGGCAGCATCAACCCGGAGGCGCAGGCGTACCTGCAGAGGCGGGCGGCGGAGAAGGGCTTTGCTGGGCTAGTGCTCGACAAGAACGCCGAAAATAACATGGTCTTTTCCCGGTTTAAAACGCCGACCCAGCGGCAGAATTTCTGGGAGATCGGGCAAGAAATGAAGGCCAAGGGCCTGCTGGAGCCTCCGCCGCAGGTTGCAGAAGGGCAGAAGCCTGACGCTGGCTACAGCTTGCAAGGCGGCATGGTCAATCAAGCAAGCGCCGACATCGTGCGCGGGATGTCTCCGAACTTCGTTCAGAGGCTGATGAAGGACATCGACTTCTCGCATCTTGGAGCGTCGGAGCGGGACGCCGCGCAGCAGCAGTTGCGGTCGGTGATGATGGACCTCCTGCCGAGCGACTCGCTGACCCATACCCAACAGCACCGGGAGAATGTCCTTGGTTTCAACAAGGACATGGCGACGAGTTTCCAGCATTATATCAATGCTCATGCGTTCTCGACGTCTGCCATGTGGCAAGCACCCCGGATCAGCGATACAATGGCGAGCATGGCCAAACGGGTCGACGAACTCAAAGGCGGGCCGGACCTCTACGCCGCCGACGCCGCCCAGCGCGTGCTGCAGGAGATCACCCGGCGCGAGACGCGGATGCCGTGGCGGGCGGTGCATGGCCCGATGCAGACTTTGCTGGCGCTCAACCATGCGTTTTACCTGACGATGTCGCCGGTTTACACCGCCGAGCTGATGACTCAAATTCCGGTTCTGATGCTGCCGCAGCTGGGCCGGGATTACGGCTATATGGCTGCGACCAAGGCGCTTGCCGGCGCGACCAGCGATGCGTTCAAAGTAACCCGGGCGCTGCTGGCCTCCGGGCATGGCGCGGACGCGCTGCTGACCCCTCAGGCGCTGAGGGACGTCGGCCTGTCTCCTAAGAAAGTAGATTTCGTCATGCGGGTGGCCAATGCGGGCGGGCTGGAGATCGGCGGCTGGACCCATGCGGTGCTGTCGGACGCTCCCTCGATCGCCAAAAGCCGCGCGATGCAGGCGGCGTCGGTCATGACCACCGCCTCGGAGGTGTTTCCCCGCGCACTGGCGGCGCTGGCCGCCAAATCCCTGCACGAGTCGGACGGAGGAGTGAAGGCCCGCACTCCGTCACTGGACAAGTACGTCTCCCAGTCGGTCGGGGGGTCGATGTTCAATTGGCAAACCAACATGCAGGCGCGGAACCTCGGGGTTGGCGGCTTCGCCGGCCCGATCACGCCACTGATCACCAAGTTCATGTCCTACCAGACCATGCTGATGAACAAACTCTACACCGAGGCCGACACGGCATTCGGGTCGTTGGCGGTGAAGGAGTCGCAGGCGCGTGTGGAGCGGGGCGAGATCAAGGCGGCGGACCTTGCCAAGGAGACCAAGGACGCCCGGGACTCGGCGCGGCGGTTCCTCGCAGGGCATTTGGCGGCGGTGGCCACGTTGGGTGGTTCCCTAGGACTGCCCATCCTCCCTGTGGCGGTGTCGGCAGCGTCGTCGATGGCCAATTTCCTGACCGGCGACGATCGGTATGACGCTGAGCGTTGGTATCGGTCGCATCTGGTGGATGCGTTTGGTCCGACGGCAGCGGAGGCGATCGCCAAGGGCGTGCCGAGGCTGATCGGCATGGACCTGTCCGAGCACGCGGGAGAGGAGCGGCTGCTGCCGTTCTCCGATATGCTGACCGACAAGCGTAAGTGGTCGGACGTGTTCTCAAGTGGGGCCTTCCGGGCGCTCGGGTCGCCGTTCTCCATGATGGGAAACCTCGTCAAGGGAGGCACTGACGTCTACGCTGGGCGCACCCTCAAGGGGATGCAGGAGCTGATGCCGACGTTCGCCAAGCAGCCGTTCCGGGCATTTCGCATGGGCCTCCGCGGCTATGAGGATGAGAGCGGGCATAAACTCCCGATCGGCGATCCGAGCGCGGCGGACATTGCCATGCAGGTGGTCGGCATTACCCCGGCGGCGAAGGCGAAGTACGATGAAACGCAGGAGGCTCTGCGCGGACTGCAGGACCGCCGGCAGATCATCTCCCAGAACCTCGGAGCCAACATGGTCACAGCGTTCAACCAGCACGACCCGGCGGCGCTACGCGCGGCGCAGGCCGAGACCATGAATTTCGTCCGGACCCACCCATGGATGGCAGGACAGCTGGCCGCGCCGATCCAGCACGCGGTTCGGTCGCAGTCCATGGGGCAGGCGTTCGGCGTCAACAATATCAATCCACGAGACCAAGGTGCTATGCGGCTGCTGAGGGCTTACGGAATGCCTTGATTTGTGGCATAACTTCGACACCAAACACAGGAGGCTACATTGGCCACATTCTCGAAATTCAACGCATTTGTGGCTGATGTCGCAAATAAGACGCACAATTTGGGCTCCGACACCCTCAAAATCCTCCTGACCAACACCGCCCCCGTGGCGACGAACGCGGTCAAGGCGGACCTCACCGAGATCGCCGCGGGCAACGGCTATACCGCCGGCGGCAATGCCGCCGCGTTGACTTCCAGCGCGCAGACTTCCGGCCTCTACAAGCTGATCCTCGCCAATCCGGCGACGTGGACGGCGGCCGGCGGCTCGATCGGCCCGTTCCGCTACGCAGCCCTCTACAATTCGACGGCGGCGGCCGGTAATTTG
>CAIZEE010000481.1 GCA_903931835.1 uncultured Elstera sp. | reverse complement strand
AGGCTCCAGACGGCGATCGCATAGTCGCTGGCGACAAATCCCAACGGACCCAGTCCTGCGCGCTCCATCCGCCTGGTCAAGAGCATGCCAAGCGTCTGATGCGCGTTGCGCCCCTCAAAGCAGTAGGCGACCAGAAACTCCTTGCCGCCGCGCGGAAACGTCTCGACCAGCAAGCCGTCCTTATCCGGCAGGCAGGAACGCCAGCGCTGGATCTCCAGCCATTCGCGCACGGCGTCTGGCAAGCCCGTCCAGCGCGACGGATCGGCCAGCAGGTTCCGCACACGCTCCGCCAGATGGGTCGATAGCGGCAGCCGTCCGCCGGCATAGGCTGGCACTTTCGGCGTGCCGCCGCCACCGCGCGTCACCTCCACCACCATCTCGCGCAGACCCTCGAAGCGTAAAATCTCGCCGGCAAATAGGAATGTATCCCCAGGCTGCAAACCCTGGACGAAATATTCCTCGATCTCACCCAGATTGCGTCCGCGTTTCAGCCGCACGCGCAGCACCGTCGCCTCGACGATCGTGCCGATATTCATGCGATAGCGCCTGAGCGTATCCTTGGACGCGACTGCGAGCCGCCCATCCTCCGTCGGCACCAGCTTGTGAAACCGCTCGTAGCCGCCCAGCGCATAGCCGCCGGTCGCGACGAAATCGACTACATCATCGAAATCCTTGCGGGCAAGATTAGCGTAGGGAGCCGCCGTTCGGATCTCGGCATAAAGCGCATTTGGTTCGATCGGCTGACTGCAGGCGCAGCCCAGCACATGTTGCGCTAAAACATCGAGCGCCCCGTCATGTGGCGGGTCGCCATCCAGCGTTCCCTCGGCCACCGCGTCCTTGGCGGCGCGGCATTCCAGCACTTCAAAGCGATTAGCCGGGACCAGCAAAGCCCGGCTCGGCTCGTTCAGCCGGTGATTGGCGCGGCCGATGCGCTGGAGCAACCGGCTCGCACCCTTGGGCGCTCCAACCTGCACCACCAGATCGACCGATCCCCAATCGATGCCGAGATCTAGCGACGAGGTGGCGACGACGGCGCGCAACCGGCCGGCCGCCATCGCCGCCTCAACCTTGCGCCGTTGTTCGACGGCGAGGCTGCCGTGATGCAGCCCGATCGGCAGATTATCGTC
Organism: uncultured Elstera sp.; assembly: GCA_903931835.1. Classification (GTDB taxonomy): domain Bacteria; phylum Pseudomonadota; class Alphaproteobacteria; order Elsterales; family Elsteraceae; genus CAIZEE01. The sequence continues at coordinate 1,940 of CAIZEE010000481.1, read as the reverse complement.
GTTGAGACGCCACAGCGCCTGAAACACGATCTCCGCCTGCGCGCGCGTGTTGACGAAGACCAGCGTCGTGCCGGCTTTGCGGATAGCCTGATAGACCTCGGCCAACGCATGCACCGCCATATGCCCGGCCCAGGGCAAATGCTCCGCCGTCACCAATATATCGACCTCGGCTTGCGCTCCTGGTTCGCCGGAGATCATTGCCACGCTCGCATCCGGTTTTCCGGTTGGCGATAGATAGGCGCTGAGTGCCTCCGGATAGGCGACCGTGGCGGACAGCCCGACGCGCCGTAAGCCCGACGATAGTGCTGTTAGCCGCGCAACTCCTAGCGCCAGCAGATCGCCGCGCTTTGATCCGGCGAGCGCGTGCAACTCATCCAACACGATGGTGCGCAAACCCGCAAACAGGCGAGGCGCATCGTCCAGCGACAGCAACAGCGCCAACGACTCCGGTGTGGTTAGAAGGATTTGTGGTGGGTTCACCCGCTGGCGGTTGCGTTTGGATGCGGGCGTGTCGCCGGTGCGCGTCTCCGCCCGAATGGACAGCCCCATCTCCTCGATTGGCTGGCTGAGGTTGCGCTGGATGTCGACCGCCAGCGCCTTGAGCGGCGAGATATAAAGCGTGTGCAAGCCCGCCTTCGGTGTCTCGGCCAATTCGATCAGGCTTGGCAGGAAGCCGGCTAGTGTCTTGCCACCGCCTGTCGGTGCGATCAGAAGGGCGGACCGGCCGCCCCGCGCCGCTGCGACCATTTCCATCTGATGCGCATGCGGCTGCCAGCCCCGTCTGGCAAACCAGTCGGCGAAGGGCGGTGGCAGAGTGACGGGGGGCAGCGCTCCATCCATACAGGAGAACATACCAGAAACATGAAGGCTGAAAACGAGGTTATTTGAGGAAGGGTCGCCTCAAACCCGATAGGCCAGCCGCAATCCGCCCCAATGTCGGCCACGAACGGAAATCGGCGCCGAAACATCCTTCATCATCACGAAACCCTGCGCCCCCATATCGCGGCGATAGGTCTGCACGACAAAGGGCTCGCGGCTTGATCCGGCCTTGCTGCCGACACGATCGTTGAAGATGCGGCGATTCCGGCAATTGGCTGTGTTCCATGCAACATCGGCACCCTGGGGGTGCGAGAATTTGCGGTTATGCGTTGGCAGGAAGGCATTGCGGTCGACCGCCGCGCAGAAGACGATCTTGTCGCTAAAGCTGAGTGCCTTCTCCTGATACTCGGGAAGCACGCGATCGGTGAACGCGACGTACCGCGTCATATGCTGCTGCGGGTTGGAGCCGGCAATCGGCTGATAGGATGTATCGAATAGATCGGCCTCAGAAATCTCGCCGCTGTTCACTGCGGCTTCGAACCGATCGCTGATCGTCTTTGACAGATCGACCACATAGCGCACAAAGGGTGTATCTTCGGTTTCGACACCCGACAGGGCAGTGATGCCGATCAGGGCCTCGGCCGTCGTTAGCAATTCGTTAAGCCGCGATTTAGCCTGATCGAGCGCGCTCGACGATCCGATGACGCCTTTGGACAGCGAGTCCATTCCTGAGATCAGCGTGTTGCACTCAGAGTTGATCGATTGTGCGGCCTCGCCGATATGGTCGGAACTGGCCTGGATGCCGTCGATCGCGTTTCCGACCGTCTCGAAAGTCGTACCGATCGCGCGGGCCTCTACCGCCACTTTTTCGGCATCGCGTTTGCCGCTATTGCCGAACTCGATAACCCGCGTCAGGCGGCTGCTCAGGTCCTTCAGCGTCTGGTCGATCTCGTTGGTCGCGGTTGCAGTTTGCCGTGACAGAGCCTTGACCTCGCTCGCCACCACGGCGAAGCCTTTGCCGGCATCGCCGGCGCGGGCCGCCTCGATGGTGGCGTTCAGCGCGAGAAGGTTGGTTTGCCCGGCGATGGAGGTGATCAGCCCGACCACGTCGCCGATTTTCT
>CAIZEE010000480.1 GCA_903931835.1 uncultured Elstera sp. | reverse complement strand
TAGTTCTGGATGCCGATCTGCGGGATCAGATCGAGCTGCGTCTCGATGAAGTCGACATGCTCTTCTTCGCTGACCAGGATGCGTTGTAGCAGATCGCGCGTGCCGAAATCGCGCACGCTTTCGGCATAGACGATCCCGTCGCGGAGATCGCCCAAGGCCTTTTCCTCCAGCTTCAGGTCGCATTCCAGGATCTCCTTGACGTCCTCGCCGATCATCAGCTTGTCGAGATCCTGCAGATTGGGCAGGCCGCCCAGGAACAAGATGCGCTCGACCAGTTTGTCGGCGTGTTTCATCTCATCGATCGACTCGTGATACTCATACTCGCCGAGCTTGGTAACACCCCAATGCCGCAGCATGCGAGCGTGCAGAAAATACTGATTGATCGCGGTCAGCTCGTTGCGCAGAACCAGATTGAGGTTCGCGATAACTTTGGCGTCGGCTTTCATGACATGCGCCCTCGTTCGTTGAACCCGCTTTAGGACGCTATCCTATACTCGACTTCCGAGATATCCCCACATTCAACGAGAACCGGAGCGGCAGAAGCCTGGGCTTCGGCCAGAAGCGCCTTCACCGAGGCAACGCATTTGCCGCATTTGGGGGTAACGCCGCGCGCAAGGTAGATTTCAGCCGCAGAACAGGGTGCCGACGCGCAGCGGCTGCGAATCTCACGATCACTGATGCCATGACACAAACAAACGTACATGAAGGCCCCGCCTGCGAATGATTATCACCCTCATATAGGGAGTGAGAATGATTCGCAATAGCGGTGATCAATACCAAAGTGACGCAGCGGTGTTAAAGCAGCTCGACCGCGATCGCCGTCGCCTCCCCGCCGCCGATGCACAGGCTGGCGATGCCGCGCTTCAGCCCGCGGGTTTGCAGGGCGGCCAGCAGCGTCGTGATGATCCTGGCGCCGCTGGCGCCGATCGGATGGCCGAGGGCGCAGGCGCCGCCATTCACATTGATGCGGCTGCGGGGAATTTTCAGTTCCTTCATCGCGATCATCGGCACGATGGCAAACGCCTCATTCACCTCGAACAGATCGACATCGCCGACCGCCCAGCCGATGCGATCGAGCAGGATTTGCATGGCCGGCACCGGCGCCTCGGGAAAGCGGCCCGGCACGCCGGCGAAGACGGAGGTGCCGACGATACGCGCGATCGGCCTCACATCCTGCTTCTGCGCCGCCGCTGATGAAGACAGGATGAGAGCGGCGGCACCATCCGAGATCGAGCTCGCATTAGCCGCCGTCACGGTACCGTCCGGCCCGAAGGCGGGCTTCAGTTGCGGAATCTTTGCCGCATCGGCCTTGGGTGGCTGTTCATCGATCGAAATGGTGGTGGGCACCTTTCCGCGCACGGTGACCGGGGCGATTTCCTCAACAAACCCGCCCGTCGCCTGGGCGGCCAGGGCGCGTTCCAGGCTTTCCAGCGCGTAGCCATCCTGATCGGCCCGGCTGAATTGATGCGCTCTCGCCACCTCATCGGCGAAACTGCCCATCAGGCGGCCGGGCTCATAGGCGTCCTCCAGCCCGTCCAGGACCCTCGAATCCTTGATCACATCATGGCCAAGCCGGGCGCCGGCGCGATGCTTCAGCATCAGATACGGCGCGCCGGACATGCTCTCCATCCCGCCCGCAACCAGCAGAGACGCCGAGCCGGCGCGGATCGCGTCATGACCGATGATCACCGCCTCCAGACCGGAGCCGCACATTTTGTTGAGCGTCGTGCAGGGGACCGATTGCTCCAGTCCCGCCCCAAGCGCCGC
>CAIZEE010000479.1 GCA_903931835.1 uncultured Elstera sp. | reverse complement strand
GGTCTCGATATTGAACTCTCCCGGCCCCTCACCCAACGGGATCATGCCGGCAACCTTGGCCGGCAGATCGGAGATGTCGAAAGCCGAAATCGTAGCGAGACCGGATTCAGCGGCAATCAGCCGACGCCAATTATGCTCGACGCCAAATCCGAGCGGCGTGACCATGCCGATCCCGGTCACGACGACGCGCTTGTCTTCGACCGCGACGCGTTTGGATGAGGTCACGGGTTTGCTATCCTTGCCATCGGGAGCCGCCGATGATCAGCCATGCGCCTCGATGAAGGCGATGGCGTCTTTGACGGTCAGAATTTTTTCCGCCGCGTCGTCGGGAATCTCGCAGGAGAATTCCTCTTCGAACGCCATGACGAGTTCGACGGTATCCAGGCTGTCGGCTCCGAGATCGTCGATGAAGCTGGCGTTTTCGGTAACCTTGCTCTCCTCAACACCCAGATGTTCGACCACGATCTTCTTTACGCGTTCAGCAACGTCACTCATGTCAGCAGTTCCTCAGATTCTCAGAGCGGAAAGTATTGGGTATCAACGAAAACGTCTGAATTAACGCCATCGTCCCCTAAAAAAGCACGGTTTGGTAACACACTTCATTCGCTTTGACCACCGCCATTGAACGGCGGATCAAATCATCGCCATCCCGCCATTCACATGCAGCGTCTGGCCGGTCACATAGGCCGCCTGATCGCTCGCCAGATAGACTGTCGCCGCAGCAATGTCGGCAGCCTGCCCCAAGCGACCAATCGGAATTGCCTCCAGAAGACGAGCCTTCTGCGCCTCCGTCAAGCCATCTGTCATCGGCGTTTCGATAAAGCCGGGCGCTATGCAATTCACGGTAATCCCGCGCGCCGCCACTTCCTGCGCCAATGCCTTGGAAAACCCGATCATGCCGGCCTTGGACGCGGCGTAATTGGCCTGGCCCGGATTGCCGGTCACACCGACGATCGACGAGATCGCGATGATTCGGCCCGACCGGCGCTTCATCATGCCGCGCAAGGCGGCGCGTGCCAGGCGGAAGCCCGCCGTCAGATTGACATCGAGCACCGTCTGCCAATCCTCATCCTTCATGCGCAAGAGCAGCGTGTCGCGGGTGAGGCCCGCATTGTTGACCAGAATGTCGAGCGCCCCCATCGCCGCCTCGCAATCCTTGACGAGACGCTCGGCCTCCGCCGGATCGCCCAAATCGGCCGCGATCACATGGACGCGCTCGCCGAGCGACGCCGCCAATTCCTCCAGCGCCGCCACGCGCGTGCCACTCAGCGCGACAACGGCGCCCTGGGCGTGCAGCGCCTCCGCGATCGCGCGGCCGATGCCGCCGCTGGCGCCGGTCACAAGCGCGGTTTTGCCGTCAAGCTGGAACATGGCGACCATCCTTATAGAAGAGAGGCAATCAGCGGATCGATATCGGCCGGTGCGCCGATCGAGGCGACCGCCACATCCCGGGATATCCGCTTGACCAGGCCGGCCAGCACCTTGCCGGCGCCGAGTTCGACGAAATTATCGACGCCGAGCGCGATCATGGCATCCACGCTCTCGCGCCAGCGCACCGTAGCGGTCACCTGCTCGACCAGCAATTGGCGGATCTTCGCCGGATCCTCGACTGGGCCGGCGGTGACATTGGCGATCAGCGGGACGACCGGTGCGGCAATCTCAATATTCGCCAGCGCTTCGGCCATGCGAT
>CAIZEE010000478.1 GCA_903931835.1 uncultured Elstera sp. | reverse complement strand
TCTCCAAGGCGGCCAGTTGCGCGTTCTCGACCACGGAGGACAGCAGGTTCTGATAGACCAGATCATCCTTGGACGACAGGATTCCGCTCATCAGACGGTTCTGCTCCAGGATGCTGTCCTGGAAACGATGACGCGCCGCCGCCGCCGCTTTCTGTTCCGTCACGTCATTGAACAGCAGCACGAAACCGAGCAGCCGGTCGGCCGAGGCGAGGATCGGGTCGGCGCGGATCAATAGCGGCTTGGCAATACCGTGGCGATCTTCGACCATCACTTCGCCGCGCCAACTGCGCCTTTGCGTGGTCAGATCGTTCAGTCGTTGGGCGACATTGCGCGGATCGGTGAAGAAGCCCGGCAGATCTTCCAGCCACTCGATATGGGTGTGCCCGGATCGCAGCATCTGCTCGAAGGCGTCGTTGATCAGCAAAATCTTGCCGACGGCATTGGCGATCACGACCGGCTGGTCCGACATATGCACGTCGCGACGCACCTGATCCAGCTGGTCCTGCGCGATCAGCATGCGCACGGAGCGTGATTGCAGCACGACATCGGCGACCAAACTGCCAATCAGCCTGGCCGCTGCCCGGTCGGCCGCGTTCCAGGGTTGAGAATGGCCTTCCATCACCTCGTGCCACTGCGCGAAGGACCGGCGGGGTGAAAGCTCTGCCGGATTGTCGCCGACAATGACCGGTTTGAACGGATCCCCGCCCCAGGTCAGAGTCTGGATCTCCTCCGGCCGGAACCAGATGAGATAGGAGCCCGGCGCATTTGACAGCGGGGCGGCGAGTAGTCCGCTCGCCACCGGGGTCAGGGGGGCGAATTGTGGCTCGTCGATACCGAGCGACGAAGACTCGATCAGGGGAATGCCGAACTTCCGATCCAGCCACTTGCCGATCTCGCGTAGCTGCGGCGTGCCCGGCACCTCGCCCGCCGTCAGAATCTGCTCATCGAACAGCAGCGCCGCGCCGGCAGCCCCAACCGGTTGCAGCAGGGACTGCATATTGTCGAATAAGGCGCTTTTCCAATCACCTTCGCGCGACAGCGCCTCGATCATGCGTTGTTCCAGCCGCCGCGCTGACAATTCGGCCTGCGCCTGAACGAAGCTTTCCAGCGCCGATATTCGCGTGGCGATCGCTTCCGCCAGCAGTTCGCAGGCCGCGCGGATTTCCACCTGTACGAAGCGCGGCGAATAATGGTGGCACGAAATCAGGCCCCAGAGCCGCCCGCCTACCATCAACGACACCACCAGCGTTGCCGAGACACCCATGTTCTTCAAGTACTGCACGTGGATCGGCGACGAGCTGCGCAGCGAACACAGCGACATATCCATATCCTGGCCGGTAATCGGTGACAGGCGCGGCGTCAAAGGGGCGGGGATATAGCCGACATCCACCAACATCCGCACGCGGTTGCGCTCATAGAGGCGGCGGGCGATCTGCGGGATGTCCGAGGCCGGATAGCGGTTGCCGAGATACGGCTCTAGCGCCAGTTCGCGCTGTTCGGAGAAGACCTGGCCGTGCCCATCCTCGTCGAAGCGATAGACCATGACGCGGTCATAGCCGGCCAGTTTCTTGAAAATCCGCGCAGTCTCGTCGCACAGCGAGGCGAGCGAGGAGGAAAACAAGATGGTTTGCAGCGCGTCCTCGACTTGCGCCGAGACGTCGATGACGGGGCCGGCCTCCTCGAATTCGATCACCAGCCCGCCATCGGCCGGGCGATGAACCAGCGCGTCGAGGTCGCGGAGCGGGTTGCCCGCTCGGCAGCGTACGGCCAGCGGCAATGTGTGCAGCGACTCGCCGAGCCGCGGATGAAGGAGTTCGGCCAGATCGCCCGGCAGTCGGTCTAGTGAAACGCCGATCACGCCATCCGGTAGACCCAGGAACTTCGCCGCGTTCTCACTTGCCAGAACAACAACATTGTCGGGTTCGCGGAACAACAGCAGGGCGCCATGCGGCTGGATCGAGCCAGCGAGATGAATTTGCTCGCGCTCGCAATTGGACAAATCCGCTTGGCCAAAGGCGGGCGTCGATAGGGCATAGATGGGCACTGCAGGGTTCTCCCCGGGTCACATAATTTTTTTATTCCGGTTGTGTCTTAGACCCTCCATCCAAGCTATACCGATTGAGTTTTGTGTAAAGGCTTTGGCGGCTGACGCCGAGCAATTCTGCAGCAGCCTTTCGATTGCCCCCGGTTTGCTCCAGGGTCCGCGTGATGAAATGCCGTTCGACGATGCCGACGGCGTCGTCAACCAATTCGGGCAATGCGACATTGTCGCTCTGTCGGGACAACGCGCCGAGCGCTTCCAGCAGTGGGTCATCCTGGGTAATAGCCGGCCGGTCGTCGACAGGCGACTGCAGCCGGCGACTGACATTGCGCAGAACGACGCCGATGTTATGGGCATCCCCGCCGGCGGAGATTTCGACCTCTATTTCCGAACCAAGCTCGCCTTGTATGGCAGTGGTGAACAGCCGGACGGCACCGTTCCTGCGAAGTTGCGACATCATCACCTTCATGTCGGCGCCGGGACGCCGGAGCCAGCGATCCAGGCCTTCGCCCAACACGACAGCCTCGACGCCGACTTCGACAAGGTCGAGGAAGGCAGGGTTGGCGCGGCGGATTATGCCGTCGCGGTCGACGATGATAAAGGCATCGGGCAGGCGATTGATGACGGATGGCAGCTGGGTTATTTCGCGCGTGCTGGGCGCTGTCGCTTTCGGGCTGCTCGCGGTCAATTGCAGAAGAAAAGCGGTGCCGGGCTCGGAATTGATCAAAGAGGTGCGGACAACCCAGGGCTCCTTATTGGCGCCGAGATGGATGACGATGCCAGGCACCTTGCCTTGTTCGCGGACGCGCTGAAGCATTGCCCGAAACGGCGCGCGCTCGGCCTCGGCCACCTCGCCCAGGAATTCCCAGCCGCGGTTGAGGCCGAGGGCACGGATGGCGGCGGGATTGGCCTCAGCGATCGACAAGGTCTCGGCGTTAAGCACCAGGACCGGCTCAACCGACGCATCGAACAGCAGCCGGTAGCGCGTTTCGATCTCGCGCAGTTTCCAATAATCCTGCTCCATCGAATGCTGCGCTGAAACCAGCCTCGATTGCAGCTCGACGACAGCCTGGAAGTTTCGGCCAACCGCGATCAGCCCGGCATCGCCACCCAGCCGAACGGTGGTATATTCGATCGATACTTCGCGGCCGCTCGGAAAGCGCTGGGTGACATGACTAAACGCCGATACCCCGGTCTTCAGCGCGTCCTCGACCATGCGCCGGACCTTGTCGGTGCCTTGATCGGCGACGGTCTCCGTCCAGGCGCGGCCGCGCCACGCCTGCGTCTCCTCTTCCGATATGCCGTTCGATACGGTCACGCCCTGAATGACGCCCTTCAGATCGAGAAGCAGCGTGATGTCGGGTTGCGCCAGGTTGACAGTTGTCATGAGCGGTTTGATGCTACCTAATTGTCAACGCAGCTTGACGTTGTCCCTATATATAGCACCCTTCTGTCCAGCCAGCAAACTATGCCGGCTGATAACGTCATGTTGATAAACGGAAATGGTGGCTCCGCGATGGTGGCTGATGAAGGCTCGGGATCGGCGTTTCCCCTCACCATTCAGCTCAGAGAGGGCACCAAATCGCTCCATGCGGAAGCCGAGCGATCGGGGGTTGTCGCGGAAATATTACACGGCAGAGTCGAGCGCCCGGCTTATGCGCTTCTGCTGCGTAACTTGTTGCCGGTCTATCAGCAGATGGAGCTCGGCCTCGAGCGTCTTCGCGCCTCGCCCGCGATCGCGCCGATCGCTCTGCCGGAAGTTTATCGCACCCGGGCACTGGAGGCCGATCTCGCCGGGATCGCCGGTCCGAACTGGCGAAAGGACCTAGCGATCCTGCCGGCGGCTCAGCACTACGCTGAGCGCGTCGCTGCTTCTGCTGCGGCGGACGGGACCCTGCTGCCCGCCCATGCCTATGTTCGCTATCTCGGCGACCTCAATGGCGGTCAGGTGCTGAAGCGTCTGCTCTCCCGGTCGCTCCGGCTGGATGATGCAAGCCTGTCGTTCTACGAGTTTGCCGAGATCGCCGATCTTGA
>CAIZEE010000477.1 GCA_903931835.1 uncultured Elstera sp. | reverse complement strand
GCCCATGACGTGCTGGATTACATCGACGCGGTTGACGCCGGCATCAACGCCTGAGCAGGCGAGCAGCCATGGACTATGTCGGCCCGCTCTACCGGGCGCTCAATCCCGTCTGGGCCCGCGAGCCTCTCTCGGGACGAGGCGCAGCGCTTTATGGCGGCCGCTTCAACCCGCGCGGGGTGGAGGCCCTCTATTGCTCGCTCGCAGTGCTGACTGCGGTGCACGAAGCCAATCAGGTCGGCGACCTGCAACCGACGGTCCTGGTCGCCTACGACGCCGATATTGCGGATGTATTCGATAGTCGCGACGCCGACGCGCTGGCCGCCCAAGGCTTTGATGCCGCTACGCTTGGCGACCCTGCATGGCGCGACCGGATGGGATCGGGAGGCGAAGCGCCGACGCAGGGCCTGGCACGCCGGCTGATCGCGGCAGGCTATCGCGGGTTGCTGGTGCCGAGCTATGCGCGGGGGGCAACGCCGCAAGATTGCAATCTCGTGTTGTGGCAGTGGGGCAGCAAGCCTCCATGTCGGCTCAGCCTGATCGATGACGAAGGACGCCTGCAACGGAATTGATCGGCATCTATCGCTGCGGGCGCGTAAAAGGGCGACGGCGTAATGGACCCCGTTCAGCTAACGAGATATTGGGTTCGACGGCATCGCCTGTGAGCAAGGCTCGTCGCATCCAGCACGGCCCTGCCCCAGCCATACGGCTAATTCTGGGAGGACAGGATGGACCAGGCGATAGGCGACGCCGATCCGCTTGCGGGCGCCGGCCCGGCGGCGCGACAGCAGGCTGAAGATGCAGCCGGCGTCGCCTGGCAATGGAAATGAAACCAGGCGGCTTTGTCCCCGCGTGCCGATCCGGCCGCAGGCAAAGCTCACGATCACTATGCCGAAAAGGTACGGCTCACTGCGATGCCGTGGCAATGCGCAATGTTGCGATCTCGGTCGATGGCTTCGAGCCAGAGGAACCGGTCATTGCGGCTGTGGCTGAACTCCATATCGCGATGATGGCGCAGATGGCAGGACTTTCATGGATTGCTGGACTGAATGAATATTGAGTGATAACGGTCAATATTCATTCAAGTCAGGATGATGGGGTACCTATGCATTCAGAAGTCCAGCGCATTGCCGAAATGGCTGAAGCAGGGGAACGCATGATCGAACGGCTACGTCGCCAGGCGTTCCTCCCGGAAAGCCGCAAAGGACTTACGGTGCGCTTTGGAATCGCCGAAGCGGCGGCTTTGCTCGGTTGTTCCACAAACCGCATTCGCATGGCCGAAGAGGATGGGCGACTTTCCCCTCAGCCCGCAACGGAAAATGGGCGCCGTCCAGGGTATTCGATTGAAGACTTGCTGAAAATGCGTTCGGTGCTTGGCGCCTCGCCCGCCCGCGCGCCGCTTGACAATCCCGCAATCGTCGCCGTCCAGAACTTCAAAGGTGGAGTCGGAAAATCCACCGTCACGACCCATCTCGCCCATTATTTTGGCGTTCAGGGATACCGGGTCCTGGTGGTCGATTGCGACAGTCAGGCGACCACGACGACGCTGTTTGGCTTCAATCCCCATTTCAACATCACCCGGGAGCAGACGCTCTATCCCTATTTGTCGATCGATCCGACCCAG
>CAIZEE010000476.1 GCA_903931835.1 uncultured Elstera sp. | reverse complement strand
CTTTTTGGTGCGGCATCCGATATTCTCAAGCCAAGATGGCTCCCGACAGCCTGTTCGCTGACCGCGTGGTTGCATGGTGGACTGACTTCCGCCGGGTGGCCGGCAATCTGCATCGAGTCGCGGCATGCGAAGGCGGCGATGGGCGCTATGCCGAACAAGACGGATCGCAACGATGCACGCGCTATCGCGCAGATCATGCGAACTGGTTGGTTCAGGGCGGTTCACGTAAAGACGCCCACTTGTCGCTCCTGGCGCTCGCTTCTCGTTGCCCGTCGAACTGTCCTCAACGAGATGCGGACGATTGAAAATGTCGTTCGTGCGATCCTGCGCGAAACAGGCCTGAAACTGGGAACGCCGGCACGAAAGGACTTCATCGTTCGCGCCCGCGAAATGATCGCTGGAGAGAGGGACCTGGCGATGATGATCGAGCCGCTCCTCCAAATCCTTGCCACGATGTTGCACGAGTTCACCGGACTTACGAAGCAGGTCCTCGTCATCGTTCGAGGCGAACCGATCTGTCGACGGTTGATGAGCGCTCCGGGCGTCGGTCCGCTGACGGCGCTTGCTTTCCGGGCGACGATCGACCAGCCAGAACGGTTCAAGAAATCGAGGGATGTCGGCGCCCATTTGGGCTAGACGCCTCGACGCTGCCAATCCGGTGGAACCGATATTCAAGGACGGGTTAGCCGATGCGGCGATGAACTGACGCGAACGGCGCTAGGGGTCTTGGACTATTTGAACATTGGGCCGTCCTACGCGGCGGCAGGCCACTTTGCGCAGACTGCCAAGGTGGGTCGCCGCCAGCGCTTAAGTACTATCCGAAGCTATCTTCGCGCGTTCGACGCTTGATAGTCTCCAAGGCTATCCCGCGAGGGTTTCAATGAAGGGCGGCACTGCGCCTGCTGGGGCCATCATTGGCGCCCGACGCGCAAAGTCCGCACCTTTTGGCAGCAATCGGGCTTCATGAAGCGTCGACACACGGTTCTCGCTCTGGCGCTCTGCGCGACCCTGCTCGTCGCTTGCGCGAGCAAGCCCCGCACGCCATTCACTGAGGCGGATCAGATGGCCGCGCTTCCAATCAGCAAGCGCAGTATACGGTTCTGGGCGGACGCGCCTACCCATGTCTTTCAGGAAGCCGCCAGGCGCGCTGTCGTCGGGAAAGGACGACCGCTGATCTATCTTTCACTGTCAGGCGGCGGCGGCGGGGGCGCCTATGGAGCCGGTATTCTCAACGGCTGGACGGAATCCGGAACACGACCGGAATTCACGGTTGTCTCTGGAGTTTCAATCGGGGCGTTGATCGCGCCCTTCGCCTTTCTCGGGCCGTCCTACGATCAGACGCTCCGGCAGATCTACACGAGCGGCGAGGCAGAGACTCTAATTCAGCACTCCAACCCCCTCCGGGTGATCTTTGGCAATGGTTTATTCGGCAGCGGGCAACTGCGCCAGCTCGTCGAGCGGTATATTGACGACGACATCCTTAACGCAATCGCGCGAGAAGATCGCAAGGGACGCCGCTTGCTCGCCGTCACGACCGATCTCGACGCACAGCGCGCCGTTATTTGGGATCTGGGCGCCATAGCTGCTAGCGGCGGACCAAAAGGGCTGAAGTTGTTCCGCGAGGTTCTCGCTGCATCGGCCAGCGTGCCCGTTGTATTTGCCCCACAACTCATCGATGTCGAGGCTAACGACAAAAGCTTCCAGGAGATGCACGTTGACGGCACCGTCAGCGCGCCGGTGTTTACACTCCCGGATGCCTTTCTGTTTGGCGGGAAAACGATCGCCTCGCGCGGCGCTCAGTCAGACCTCTATATCATCGTGAATGGCCGTATCGAGCCTGGGTTCGAGGTCGTTCCCAACAACGTCGAAGAGATTGCTTCGCGTTCCTTTGCCATCATGAACCGGGTTGGCACGCAAGCGGTGCTCGCCCAGACCTACAAGGTCGCAAGCGGCGAGGGCTTCAGGTTCCATCTCAGCTATGTCGACAAGCATATCCCCGACAGCGGTGGCACCGGATTTGAGACCGACGCGATGCGCCGGCTCTACGACTACGGTTACCAGAAAGCTCGATCGGGCTCTTTCTGGAAGACCGGATTGCCGCAGATTGAAACAGCAAAAGAAGCCGCAAAGACGCCTGCAAACTGACTCTGATCTTGATCGTATCCCACAGCGTGGTGTGAGCCGATTTCAGAACGTGAGCCGAACAGCCCCGACAGCAGAGAAAGGCGCATTGCAGACCCTCGCCGCTTCGCTGGGGTGCCCTTAAGCAATGCTGGCGCGGGGGGGCAGGTAGTTCCCGATTCTCTCGCTGCGCGCGCGCTCGATGTAAATGAAAAACGCAGGTCGACGCCGTATCGAACCGGACTGTGTGGAGAAATGCGTCTCGTTGGCGCGATGCAGGAGGCACAGATGAAAGCGCTTCTCATAGCGGGTTTAGCGTTGGCGGTTCGGCGTTGTCGCCTCAAGCAACTGTGATATGGTTTTGAACAGAGGTCACACCAGATGCGGTCCATGCAACTAATTCGGCCGCGTCGCGGTCGCTCAATGAAGCGACCGATCCGGTAAGCTGGACTGCCCCGCCATCGGCGCTTACGGTGATCTGCCTGGGGCCGAGGAACCAACGACGACCTAACGCATGCATAATGTCCAAGCCGATATTGGTGGTGTTTGGTTTGGGTTTGACGGTAATTTGATTTGAGACGCCCAGGATGCCAGTTATTGTATGAATGTCCCGCTCCGCGGCCATTCTACGGTAGTACCAATCGACCTCGCCAGTCAGGGTGAGCCATCCCTGTTCAACTTTGACTATGATTGCGGTCGTCG
>CAIZEE010000475.1 GCA_903931835.1 uncultured Elstera sp. | reverse complement strand
GGTGCGGCCCAGCCCCTGGATCGCGCGATCGGCGCGCCAGCCCGGTTCGAGCAGGAAGTGCACCCGCTGCTGCTGGTTCGGGACATCGAGGCTGGCATGGTAGGATCGGCCGGTGCCGCCGGCATCAGAAAAGACCAGCACGCGTTTGTCGCCGCGCATGAAGGCGGCGGCATCGGCCTGGCCCGAACGGACTGAACGGGATTCAAGGCGCTGCTGACCGCCCGGCGCTTCGATGATCCGCCGGGTACGCCCGGTGACTTCGGCGACGGCATCCGCCCCGAAATGGGCGATGATGGCATCGAGTGCGGGTTTGATCGGCGGCAGCCCGCAGATATGCTCGATGAGCGTATCGCGCGCTGCTTGCGCCTCGGGATTGGTGACCGGGTGGCCGTGCGCGTCGCTCATCGGCCGCGAATGGGGCTCGCCGGTGTCGTCGGTGAAGACCTCCATCTGCCGAACCGGGAAGGCACGGACGAGATAATCGATGACCGCGTCGCGCGGACTGAGGTCCACATCGATCTCGGCGCGTTCCTCGGGGCTCATCGCGTTGACGCGGCGGTCGAGGATGGATTCAGCGGTAGTGACGAGCTGCAGCACCACCGATTTGTCGTCGGCGAGATGATCTTCAATGCTGCGCAGCACGGTGGGCAGCTTCATCGACAGCAGCACCTGGCCAAAGAAGCGCTGCTTGGTCGATTCAAAGCGCGAGCGGGCCGCCGCCTTGGCGCCGCTGTTGAGCGTCTTGTTCTCCAGCGCGTCCACCACATTGGTGAGTTCGAGCGCTTCTTCCATGTGGCGATGGATGATGCCCCAGGCTGCAGCATAAACGTCGTAGATCCCGATCTGGGCGGGAGTCAGCACATGGCGCAGGACATCGTATTCGACCCCTGAAAAACTAAGCGCGCGCGAGGTGTAGCGGCCGGTGGCCTTGAGGTCGCGGGCGACCAGTTCCATGGCGGCGATGCCGCCGGCGCGGATCGATTCGATGAAGGCTTCGCGCGTTGCGAAGGCGGTGCCGTGGCCCCAGAGCCCCAGGCGCACCGCATAGGCCAAATTGTTGATGTCCGATGCGCCTGTGGCAGAGGCATAAAGGATGCGGGCATCGGGCAGATGGTTCTGGAGCAGCACCCCGGCGATCCCCTGCTGCGAACCCTTGGTTTTGCCCAGAGCCCCCTGCCCTCCCGCGACGCCGCCCATTTCATGCGCCTCATCAAAGGCGATGACACCGGCAAAGTCGGCTCCCGCCCAGTCGAGCAATTGCTGCAACCGGGTGGCATCCTGCCGCTGCGAACGCAAGGTCGGGTAGGAGACGAAGATCACGCCCTGGTCGAAGGTGATTGGCTCGTCGATCTTCCAGGCCGAGAGCGACACGACGTTGCCCGCCAGCCCGCCGATCGCGGACCAGTCGCGGCGGGCGTCATCGAGCAGCGCTTCGTTCTTCGACACCCAGATGGCGCGCTTGAGGCCCTGCAGCCATTGATCGAGAATGCAGGCGGCAATCTGCCGGCCCTTGCCCGCGCCGGTGCCATCGCCGAGGAAGAAGCC
>CAIZEE010000474.1 GCA_903931835.1 uncultured Elstera sp. | reverse complement strand
TCTCAGTCTGGCAGTTGCGGTGGCGCCGGTTCCGCCAGCATCGGACCGGCATGGCAAGTATCGTCTTGCTGACGTTGCTGGTCCTGTTTTCCGCTGCGGCGGCGCCGGTTGAGCGCGGCCTTGGCCTTGATGCGAACGTAACCGATCTCTTGTCGCGCTTCGATCCGCCATCCTCCGCCCATTGGCTGGGCACCGACGAGGCCGGCCGCGACGAGTTGGTGCGCCTTATGTATGGCGGCGAGATATCGCTCACTGCGGCGCTGCTGGCGACCCTGATGGGCGGCGTATTCGGCATCGCGATCGGCGGCATCGCCGGCTATTTCGGTGGCCGGTTGGATGGCCTCCTGATGCGATGCACCGATGGCGTGATCGCGCTGCCCTTGCTACCGCTTTTGATCGTCCTGGCTGCCGTCGATCTTACCAAGCTCGGGTTCTCGGCCGAATTCGCCCAATCAGGTGCGGCAGGATTCTGGCGCATGGTCGTGATCATAGCACTGGTAGATTGGACCCAGATCGCCCGCGTGGTTCGCGCCCAGACACTGTCCGTCCGCAGGGCCGATTATGTCACGGCAGCAATCGCCAGCGGCGGCAAGCCTGCCTATGTCATAATTACCCATATTCTGCCCAATCTGGCTGCGCCGATCATTGTCGCGTTTACGCTCACCATTGGCAGGGTGGTGTTGTTTGAGTCAGTGTTGAGTTTTCTTGGCTTTGGCATCGTGCCGCCGACGCCAAGCTGGGGGAACATGCTGAACGACGCGCAGGAGCTGATAACGGCCGCGCCGGCGCTGGCGATCTATCCAGGATTGCTGATTTTTGCGACGGTTATCGCGGTGAATCTCCTAGGCGACGGACTGCACCAGGCGTTCGATCCGAGATCCGATCGGCACAAGTGAGGCGATCTGGCAACAGCTGCGGGAAATTTGTGCCGAATTCGCCCGCCCCCCTGTTTAGTTAGTGACGAAACAACACATTGCTGCGACATTACTTGATCGCTTGAACGATAAAGACCAGTCGCGTCCCAAAAAGACTGGTCACTAGGAGGAAGCAAATGACCCTAAACACTCGCCTGGAATCCGTTGTCTCCACAGTTGCCACGCGGCTCGCATCCGTCGTTGCGGGCGCTGCTCTTCTGTGTGCAGCTTCGGCTCCGGCAATGGCCGGTTCCGTGACCGAGGCTGGCGAGACCGTTGGTCTGGCGCTTGCAGCTCCGCTGCCGCCGGGCTGGTATCTCGTCGATACCGCCAGCTATATCTCGCGCGAAAACAAGCCCGACATCGAAGCCATCGTGAACATCCCGGTTATCGCCTGGTCGTCGCCTTGGACGCTGTTTGGCGGTCGTGTGGAAGCCTATGCCGCTTTCCCGGAAGACGTGCTGAATGTCGGCGGCAACTACTCGTCGGGTTTCTATAACGACGCGCTGCTCGTCGGTGAAGCCTGGGACTTCGGCAATGGCTGGAGCTTCAGCGCATTCGTCGGTGGTTATGGCCCGATGAAGGCCAATGGTCTGGCAAGCAACAACTGGGTGTTCAACTTCCGCCCGTCGGTTGCCTATATCGCCAATGACTGGACCTTCGCCGTCAACGTGATCTACGGCATCCTCGGCAACAACCTGAATTCCGGCGGCCTGAACGGCCCGGACTACCTCAACTACGACTTGACTGCAGTCAAGACGATCGGCAACTGGACGATCGGTCCGGTTGGCTATGGTTCAGCTGATACGAGCACGCCCTATGCCGGCTACGCTCAGCAGAGCCAGTTCGCCCTTGGCGGTTTCGTTGGCTACGGCTTTGGCCCGGTAACTTGGCAGTTCTACATCACGCATGATGTGACCGAGACTGGCTACACCGGCGAAGACACCCGTGCATTCATGCGTTGGGTCGTGCCATTGAAGTTCTAGTTTCTACTGCCATCGTGTGATCCGTCACACGGACGATAAACACCCTGCCACCGGCGACGATGGCAGGGTGTTTTCGTTTTTGCAGTGATAATGAGCCAGTCAGTAGGTCGGTCGGACGTCCGACGTGCCGGTAACATGATGCTGGCAACGGCGGCGTATTTGAATGAAACTAATCTAATATTATTCCTCTGCACCCGAAGTCGGTCGGCCGGTGTCGATCGTGCCAGACGGAGGCGATGAACGATCCCGTGAGACCACCGAGCACGCTGTCCTTATCCATTCTGGATCTGTTTCTGGCGCTGCTCCTTGCAGGCGGTATCTCTGGCATAGCCCGGGCTGACCCAGCGTTCGAACCGACGGTCGATATCGAAGGTTACGTTGACCTCCGTTTGTTTGCGCCACCAAACATCGAGAGCTGGCTTTATAACGGTCTTGGCAGGCTTCCCTATCGCGGTGATGGGATAAGTGCGGAACTTGGCCCGGCGGCACTGGAGGGTATCGCCCAATTGACGCCCGACCTCAGTGCTTTTGCCGACATCCAATACGATACGAGGCTTCCCCATCCCTTTACGCTCACTGAGGCCTATCTTACGTACCGCCTTGTCGAACGGCCGCAATGGGCTTTGAGCGTCAAGGTTGGAGAATTCATTCCGCCGGTATCGTTGGAGAATGATGGCGTCGGGTGGACCAGCCTGTGGACGCTCACCTCATCGGCGATCAATAGCTGGGTCGGTGAAGAAGTCCGAAGTTTCGGCGGCGAGTCGCGACTTACCTGGCGCGATGGCACCAGGTCTGCGGCCTTGATCGGCTCGCTATTCGCTGGGAACGAAGGAACCGGCACATTGCTCGCCCAACGTGGCTGGTCGATGGGGGATATCTTGGGCGGCGTGCCGGGGCGACTGCCATTGCCCGATAACGACACCGCCTCCTATCAGGAATACGAAAATCCGTTCCAGCAGATTGATGGGCATGTCGGGTGGTACGCCGGATTGTCGGCGCGTGATTCCAGCTATGGCGGGATCACATTTCTGCGTTACCAGAACGAGGCTGATCCGACGATGCGCGGGCCCATGGGATTTGCCTGGCGTACGAATTTCTGGAGCGTCGGCGCCGATACGCAAATCGGCCCAGTTACCGTCCTCGGCCAGATTATGATCGGCGACACGACGGTGGCACCATCGGCGCATTTCACGACAAATTTTCAGGCGGCTTACGTGTTGGTCGGCTGGACTGAGGGCAAATGGCGACTGGCCGCGCGCGCCGATGTGTTCGGCACGCAGGTAATATCGCCCTTTCCCAACCCACCGGGCAACGAAAACGGCAATGCCGGCACGGTCGACCTTACTTGGCGCGCTCTCCGCTGGTTGCGCATAACCGGCGAAGTCGTGCGCCTCGATTCCGAGCGTTCAGAGAATGTCAGTGTGGGCCTGCCAGCGCGAATGCGCGAGGTTCAATCGCAATTGAACCTTCGCGTCTCGTTTTAGGCGTTATTCGATCTCGGCGTAGTTGCCGTTTTCCCAGCGATAAAAGACGTATTTCGGATCTTTCAAATCGCCCTTGGCGTCAAAGGTGATCGGGCCTAGCACCGTGTTGAATGTGGCGCTATGCAGCACCTTGATCAGATCGGCTGGCTTCGTCGATTTTGCCTGCTCGGCCGCTTGGGCGACGATCTGGAAAGCGGCGTATGTGTTGAGCGTGTAACCTTCCGGCTCATATCCCGTTGCCTTGAAGCGCTCGACCAGCGGCTTCGCTGTCGCTGCCTTACGCCAGTCCGGCTCAAAGGTAAACAGCGTGCCAGCGCCGGCGGCACCGGTAATCGACCAGAATTCCGACGAGGTCAGCGCGTCGCCACCCATCAGAATGGCGCTCATCCCCTGCTCGCGCGCCTGACGGGTGATCAAGCCTGCCTCGATCTGATACCCACCGAAATAGATGACGTCGACCTTTGCCGATTTGAGCTTGCTGATCAGCGCCGAGTAATCCTTTTCACCCGCCGTGATCGATTCGACCATCACCGGCTTGCCGCCGGCGGCGCGATACGCCTTCTCCGTCTCATCGGCCAGGCCTTTGCCATAGGCGCTCTTGTCGTTGAGGATGGCGACATTCTTACCCTTCATCGACGTCGCCAGGTAGTTGCCGGCGATCAGCCCTTGCTTGTCGTCGCGGCCGCAATCGCGGAAGACATTGTCATAGCCGCGATCGGTGTACAGCGGATTGGTCGAGGCGGGCGAGATCTGGACAATACCTTCCTCATGCGTGATATCCGACACGGGAATGCTGACGCCCGAATTGAAGTCGCCGATATAGGCGTTGATATTTTTCGACAGCAGGTCGTTGGCCATCGACACGCCTTGTTTCGGATCGCTGCCGTCATCACCCAGCACGACCACGACCTTGCGGCCGAGAATACCGCCCTTAGCGTTCAAATCGGCGACCGCCAACTCGCCACCATGCCGGAATTGTTCGCCAAACGATGCCGCCGACCCGGTATAGGGCCCGCCCAGTCCAATGATGAAATCTTCAGCAAAACTAGGGCTGCTGCTGAGCAAGCCGATCATCAAGGCAGTGGCGGTAGTAGCGGCGCGAATGGTCATGCGAATCCCCATTTGAGATTGTTTGAGCGATGCTGCCTTACTCGGCCCGGAAACGCTACTGCGTTTCAACCTTGGGTGCCCCGCCTTCGAGGTAGGCCGCGCGAATATGCGGATCATTGGCGAGGTCCGCCCCCTTGCCGCTCATCACGATCTGGCCATGCTGCATGACATAGCCGCGATGGGCTATCTTCAGCGCGTGATAGGCGTTCTGCTCGACCAGCAGGATGGTCATGCCACGGTCCCGGTTGAGATCGGCAATAACACGGAAAATCTGTTTGACGATGAGCGGCGCCAGGCCGAGCGACGGCTCGTCAAGCAGTAGCAGCTTCGGCCGGCTCATCAATGCGCGGCCGATCGCCAGCATCTGCTGCTCACCACCGGATAGAGTGCCGGCGCGCTGATTGCGGCGCGTCTCCAGGATAGGAAACATCGCCAGCACCTCTGCCAGATCACCGGCAAAATGAGCCGGATCACCCAGTGCCGCCCCCATCTGCAGATTTTCCAGCACCGTCATCCGCGAGAAAATCCGCCGGCCCTCCGGCACCTGGGCGATGCCGAGGCGAGCGATTTCATGCATGGAAAGCTGGGTGATGTCGGTACCTTCGAACACGATGGTGCCACTGCGCGCCCGGGGCTTGCCGCAGATCGTCATCAGCAGCGTCGACTTGCCGGCACCATTGGCGCCGATCAACGTGACGATCTCACCCGGCTGGACATCGACGTCGACACCGCGCAGCGCCTGCACCGCGCCGTAGAAACTCTCGATGCCGGTCAGTTGCAGCATGTCAGGCCGTCTCCGTCTCAGCTTCGTCGTCTTCGCCGAGATAGGCCTTGATCACAGCGGTATTGCGCTTGATTTCGTCAGGCGTACCGACCGCGATACCTTTACCATGATCGATCACGACGATGCGGTCGGAGATCGTCATGACAACGCTCATGTCATGTTCGATCAGCAATATGGCGATCCCCTGCTCCGCCCGGATGGACAGCAGCAATTGGTTGAGCTCGGCAGACTCGGTCGGGTTCAGCCCAGCGGCCGGTTCGTCGAGACATAGCAGGATCGGGTCGGCGCACATCGCGCGGGCAATCTCCACGCGACGCTGCGCGCCATACGGCAATGTTCCGGCCTCGCGATCCGCCAGATGCGTGAGATTGATCTGATCCAGCCAATACCGCGCTTTGTCGATCGCTGCACGTTCGGCGTTACGGAAAGAGTTCAGGCCGAACAGCCCTGCGATCGAATACCAGGATGCGCGCATCAGGCGCGTGTGCTGGGCGATCAAAAGGTTTTCCAGAACCGTCATGGCGGGAAACAGCCGGATATTCTGGAACGTGCGTACGACGCCCGCCTTCCCCGCTACCCGGTATCCCGGCATGCGGTCGAGGCGCATGATTTGTCCGTCGCGATGCAGCGACAGCTCGCCGGTGGTCGGCGTGTAAAACCCGGTCAGGCAGTTGAACAACGTGGTCTTGCCGGCGCCGTTGGGGCCGATGATCGCGGTGATCTCACCCTGATTGGCGCTGAAGGACAGCTTGTCGATGGCGACGACGCCGCCGAACACCATCGACAAATCCTTGACGTTGAGCAGCGTTGCGGTCACGGCGACGCCTGCGGCTTGCCAAGCAGCACGGTGGGTGCACGAAACGAGATCAAGCCCTGCGGCCGCCAGACCATGATCATCACCATCGCGGCGCCGAAGGCGACCAGGCGAAAATCAGAAAAGGCGCGGCCAAGCTCGGGAATCAGCACCAGGACCGCCGCCGCAATGACAACACCGGCCTGGCTGCCCATGCCACCCAGTACGACGATGGCGAGGATGATGGCGCTTTCCGCGAAAACGAAGCTTTCCGGGCTGACAAATCCTTGGCGCGTCGCGAAGAAGGCGCCGGCGAAACCGCCCAGCATCGCGCCCAGACCAAAGGCCGATAGTTTGACCAAGGTCGGATTGATACCGAGCGAGCGGCAGGCGATTTCATCCTCACGCAGCGCCTCCCAGGCGCGTCCGATCGGCAGGCGACGCAACCGCCCGACCAGGAAATTGGTCAGCAAAGCGAGCGCCAAAATGATGAGGTAGAGATAGCCGATGCGTTGGTTCGGCGAATACGCGATGCCGAAGAAATCGGCGAAACTGGGTGCGCCATCGGTGCTTGTCCTGGCAAAGGCCAGGTTGAACAGCGTCGGCTTCGGAATGCCGGTGATGCCGTTCGGGCCGCCGGTCAGGCTCGTCCAATTGGTCAGGATGATGCGGATCATCTCACCGAAGCCAAGCGTGACGATCGCCAGATAATCGCCGCGCAGGCGCAGGACCGGCAGGCCCAAAGCGACACCGAATGCCGCGGCGAACAGGCCGGAGAGCGGCAGACAGGTCCAGAAGCCAAGG
Source organism: uncultured Elstera sp. (assembly GCA_903931835.1). Taxonomy (GTDB): domain Bacteria; phylum Pseudomonadota; class Alphaproteobacteria; order Elsterales; family Elsteraceae; genus CAIZEE01. Next base: position 488 of record CAIZEE010000474.1, on the reverse strand, counting down.
CCGAAAGTGCTCGACAGCAAGGCGTAGGAATAGGCGCCGATCGCATAGAAGGCGACATAGCCGAGATCGAGCAATCCGGCGAGCCCGACCACGATATTGAGCCCCCATCCGAGCATGACGTAGATCAGCACGGCGGTCGCGGTATCGAGCGTGTAGCGATAGGAGGTGCCGAGCGGCATGAAGGGCAGCGCGACCGCTACGGCAAGCGCCACGAGCGCCAGCTTCGGCCCCAATTTACGATAGGGCGTCAGCTCGATCGGCTTGATCTTGACCTTAAACATCGGGCTGCCGTGCCAAAGCCGATAAGCGAGCCGTCCGACAAAGACCACCGCGACGGTCAAGACCATGCGTTGCCAGTGGGTGGCGACCGCCAAAACACCGTTATTGGCGAAGACGTCGACACCGACAAAGGGGACCGCCAGGACGAGAGAGATGCCGGCGGCGATCGCAGCATCGAGCAATTTGGCGGAGAATGTGTTCATCCGCGA
>CAIZEE010000473.1 GCA_903931835.1 uncultured Elstera sp. | reverse complement strand
TAGTCCCCAAATATTCGAACGGCTTCCTTGATAATATAGCGCTCAAGAATCCGGCATCCGACCACGTCGTGAATACCATCAATGCAAACGCGGGAATAGCGATCAAATCGTTCCAGCCAAAACACAGGTCGCATGTTGCGACGATCAATCCGATGGCCTGAAGCAGGTTCAACACCCATGGCTCTATGTAGTTGATCCAGTTTCTTTTGTAAAAGGCAATCATTCCCAATGCAAACCCTGCGAGGCAGCGGATCGGAGCCAATCCGGAAACAATATCGAGCGTTCTTCCAGCCAGCAATACATATCCGTAAAATAATAATGGGCAAACAATCAATACTATCATTTGAAGCCTGGTACTCCTTGCCCTTAGGCAAATCATGGGCACAAATGCAAGATAGGCGAATAATTCAGCACTGATCGACCACGACGGAATATTCCACGACGCCCAACTCGCCGGCCCTGCGCTTTGCAACAGCAGGGTCTGGGCTAATAATGCAGAAATTTGCTCGGGAGGCCAATAATATCCGAAATCGTGCAATCCTCTGAAATTATCCATGACCGATATAATGAGGGTGAAGCCCACCAGGGCATACAGACATACAAAATGCAGCGGATAAATCCGGGCGAAGCGGTTCTTGAAAAACGCCTTCGCTTCGGATGAATTCATCCCCGTCAATTTGTCTGCCCGGTTTGCGTAGCTTATGATGAAGCCGCTCAATATGAAAAAAAGATCCACGCAGAGATACGATCGACCGAATAGATAATTGCGATTTTCGAACCAGAAATGATAGCCGATGCCAAAGCTCAGATGGTACATCACGACCAAAGAGGCGGCAATTCCGCGAATCCCGAGATGAGACTTGATCTTGCGATGCCCATGGATGGCATCCTTGGCAACGGCATTATCGATTGCAGTCATCAATCACCAATTTCTACGGGCCCCAGAAACTCTATGCGTGCTATCGGCTTGATGGGCATCGCCTGGGAACGCCGCTCGGCGTCGTCAGGCAAAGCCGCGTGCGAGAAAGCGTTCGGCAACGCCGGCGAGCAATGCCGCGCCGCGTGGCAACACCGCCTCGTCCAACATCATCCGGGTGGAATGAATGCCGCAGCAGGCGGACCAGTTTGCGCCCTCGGGCGCAGCGCCCAGGAAAAACATCGCCCCGGGCACCTTTTCCAGCACATAGGCGAAATCCTCCGCGCCCATGATCGGCGCGTCCAGGCGCTGGAACGACTCCGCGCCGAACAGCGCGCGACTGACGGCCTCGCCGCAATCGACGGCGCGCGCGTCGCAGATCGTCACGGGAAAGCCCTTCGTGATGGTGACCTGCGCTTCTAGGTCATGCGCGCCGGCGATGCCCGCGGCCAGGCGGATGATCGCATCGTGCAGTCGCTGGCGGTTCGCCGCAGACAGGCTGCGCATCGTCCCCCTGAGGAGGGCGCGATCGCCGATCACGTTGTGCGTGGTGCCCGCCTCGATCCGGGTGATCGTCACGACCACCGGGTCATGCGCGTCGAACTGGCGGGTGACCAGCGCCTGCAGCGCCATCACGATCTCGCAGGCGACCGGCACCGGGTCGAGCGTCTGGTGCGGCATCGAGGCATGGCCGCCCCGCCCTTCCACGACGATATCGATCACGTCGGCCGCCGCCAGCAGCGCGCCGCTGCGCCCGGCGACCAGCCCGTGGCGGGCGTTGGGCATCACGTGCAGGGCAAAGGCCGCATCGGGCAGCGGGTCGATCAACCCGTCCTCCAGCATGAAGCGGGCGCCGTGGTAGCCCTCTTCGCCG
>CAIZEE010000472.1 GCA_903931835.1 uncultured Elstera sp. | reverse complement strand
CGATCTGATGGCTGAACTCGCCAAGATCGTCCGTGTGATGAAGAAGATCGACCCGGCCGCGCCGCATGAATGCCTGCTGGTGCTCGACGCCACGACCGGGCAGAACGCGCATGCGCAGGTCGAGATCTTCCGCCAGATCGTCAACGTCACCGGCCTCGTCATGACCAAGCTGGACGGCTCAGCCAAGGGCGGCGTGCTGGTCGCCCTGGTCGAGAAATTCGGCCTGCCGGTCAATGCGGTCGGCGTGGGAGAAGGTGCCGGCGACCTTCGCCCCTTCTCGGCCTCCGCCTTCGCGCGCGGCTTGATGGGCCTCGATCAGGCCTGAGCGGTTGCTTTCACCAGTTCGAACAAGGCCCTGACCGCCTGCGCCTCCCCGCCCTCCGGCCGGCCGGGGCGAGAGCGGACATTCCAGGCCATTGCGTCGATATGCAGCCAGCGCGTTTCCGGCCGCACGAATTCGGCCAGGAACAGCGCCGCGGTGATCGCACCGCCATAGGGGCTTTCACCGGTTGACGATAGATCGGCGGTTTTGCTGTCGAGCAGACGGCGATAGCCGCCCCACAGCGGCAGCCGCCACACGGGGTCGCTGACCGCCTGCCCATGTCTGGTCAGCGCATCGGCCAGATCGTCGTGGCGGGTGAACAGCGCCGGCAATTCCGGACCAAGCGCAACGCGCGCAGCCCCCGTCAAGGTGGCGCAATCGATCAGCAGATCGGGATTGCCGCGATCAGCCTCGGCCAGCGCGTCGCACAGGATCAGGCGGCCCTCGGCATCGGTATTGCCGACCTCCACCGTCACGCCATGGCGCGTCGGCAGCACATCGAGCGGGCGAAACGCGTTGCCGGAAATCATGTTCTCGACCGCCGGCACCAGGATGCGCAACCGCACGCGCAATTTCAGCTCCATGATCATCTGGCCGAGCGCCAGCACGATCGCGGCACCGCCCATATCCTTTTTCATCATCAGCATGCCGGCCGAAGATTTGATGTCGAGCCCGCCTGAATCAAAGCACACGCCCTTGCCGACCAACGTCACCTTGGGTGCGGCCTCATCCCCCCAATTCAGGTCGATCAGGCAGGGTGACTTGGCGCTGGCGCGCCCCACCGCATGGACCGCCGGGTATCCGGCATCGAGCAGCGCATCGCCATTGATCACGCTGAGATCGGCGCCGAACCGGTCGGCGAGAGTACTCGCGGCATCAGCCAGCTCCGCCGGTCCCAAATCGCCCGCCGGCGTGTTGATCAGATCGCGCGCCATGAAGATTGCTTCCGCCAGCGCCGTCACCTGCGCACGATCGGCACCGGCGGGCCAGATCAGGTCTGCTGCTTCACGCCGGGGCTTGCGGTAGCGCGAAAAGACGTAAGAGCCGAGTGCCCAGCCGAGTGCCAGGGACGTCGGATCGCCGATCGCCTGAGCCAGGTAGTAGCCCCCTCGCGGCAGGCTGTTCGCCAGATCGCCCAGCGCCCAGAGATCGTCGGCAGCCGCAACGCCGACCGCGACACCGCCATTCGGCAGCACCAGACGCTCACCCACCTCCGCCTTGAAGCCCATCCGCTCGGCATAGGTTCTGTCGGAGGCCGGCAGGCGCTCCAGCCAATGCGCCAGCTCGGCGGTCAATACCAGCGTGATCGGAAAGAAACCGCCCTCGGTCGATGCCGAGCCTTCGACAAGATGTAATGACACCGCTATTATCCTCGTATAATCGTTTGCGCAGGCAACCGCGCCAGTACGGTCGCAACCTGTTTCCCGCACTCTTCAGGGGAGGATGCCTTGCCCGACTATAAATTGGTAATCGGCAATAAGAACTATTCCTCGTGGTCGCTACGCGCCTGGCTGGTGATGGCTCAGGTCGGCGTGCCCTTTGAGGAAGTGGTGATCCCGCTTTACGAGCCTGAAAGCAAGGGCACGATCCTGCGCTACTCCGCGTCGGGCAAGGTGCCGTGCCTGCATCATGGCGATGTCATCGTGTGGGACAGCCTCGCCATCGCGCATTACCTGGTAGAGCAATTCCCCGATGCCGGCCTGTGGCCGAAGGACCCCGTCGCGCGCGGCCTCGCCCGTT
>CAIZEE010000471.1 GCA_903931835.1 uncultured Elstera sp. | reverse complement strand
GTCGGCGCCTCGACATGCGCGTCGGGCAACCAGGTATGGACCGGCCACATCGGCACTTTGACCGCGAAGGAGGCGAAGAAGGCGAGCCACAGCCAGGTCTGCATCGATGCCGGGAAGCTATAGCGCATCAGTTCCGGAATATCGGTCGTGCCCGCCGTCAGATACATCGCCAGAATGGCGAGCAGCATCAAAAGCGATCCGGTCAGCGTGTAGAGGAAGAACTTGAACGCCGCATAGACGCGCCTTTTGCCGCCCCACACACCGATGATCAGGAACATCGGGATCAGCACACCTTCAAAGAAGACATAGAAGGTGACGAGATCGAGCGCGCAGAACATGCCGATCATCAGCGTTTCCAGCGCCAGAAACGCGATCATGTATTCCCTGACCCGAAGCGTGATCGACTCCCAGCTCGCCAGCACGCAAAGCGGCGTCAGCAGGGTCGAGAGCAGCACAAAGAAGAAGGAAATGCCGTCAACGCCGACATGATAGGTGATCTTGAACCCGGGCAGCCACGACACGCGCTCCTCAAACTGGAAGCCGCCAACCGCTAAGTCGAAACCGGTCCAGATGAACAGCGATACGGCAAAAGTGATCAGCGACGTCCACAGCGCGATCCAGCGCGCATTGCGTGCGATATCCGCCTCCGCCCCGCGCAGCACCATGATGAAAGCGACGCCGAGCAACGGCAGGAACGTCACCAGCGACAGTAAGGGCCAACCCGCCATGACGCTCACCCAACCCGCCGATAGAGATACCAAGACACGATCGTGACCACGCCGATCAGCATCGCAAACGCGTAGTGATAGACATAGCCGGTCTGCAACGCAGCCGTCCGGCGCGACAGGCTGCGCGTCACGAAGGTGAGACCATCCGGCCCCAGCCCGTCAATCGTCGCCCCGTCGCCCCGCTTCCACAGCACCCGGCCGAGCCAGAAGGCCGGACGCACGAAGATCGCGTCATACAGCTCGTCGAAATACCATTTGTTGAACGAGAACAGATAAAGCGGCTTCAGCGCCGATGCAGTGGCGCTGGGCAGGCTCGGCACGCCGATATAGAACACCCAGGCGAGCGCAATGCCGAGGATGCCCGAGACTAGCGGCAATTGCCCCGGCCATTCCTCGCCATGATGAGCGGCCTCGATCGAGTCATGCGCCGGCAGCACTTTCAGCGCCTCCGCCCAGAACGCCTCACGCCCCTCGCCAACGAAATGGTCATAGCCGATATAGCCGGCGAACAAGGCACCCGCCGCCAGCACGAAGAGCGGCAACAGCATGACCATCGGCGATTCATGCACGTGATCCATCGTGTGATGATCGGCGCGCGGCGCGCCATGGAAGGTCATGAACAGCAGACGCCAGGAATAGAACGCGGTCATGAAGGCCGCGATCAGGCCGAGCCAATAGGCATAGTGACCAACGCCGGTGCCGTTGGCCCAGGCCGCCTCCAGGATCATGTCCTTGGAATAATAACCGGCGAAGAACGGAATGCCAGCCAGTGCCAAGCTGCCGATCCACATCAGCGCATAGGTCGTCGGAATCTTCTTCCAGATGCCGCCCATCTTACGCATGTCCTGCTCACCCGACATGGCGTGAATGACGGAGCCAGCGCCCAGGAACAGCAGCGCCTTGAAGAAGGCATGCGTCATGAGATGGAACATCGACGCGCCATAGGCCGAAACACCGGCAGCGAAGAACATGTAGCCGAGCTGCGAACAGGTCGAATAAGCGATCACGCGCTTGATGTCGGTCTGGGTCAGTCCGACCGTGGCGGCGAAGAAGCAGGTCGTGGCGCCGATGATCGTCACGACCGCCAGCGCCGTCTCCGACAATTCAAATAGCGGCGACAGGCGGCAGACCATGAACACGCCGGCGGTCACCATCGTCGCGGCATGGATCAGCGCGGAGACCGGCGTCGGCCCCTCCATCGCGTCGGGCAGCCAGGTATGCAGGCCCAATTGCGCGGACTTGCCCATGGCGCCGACGAACAGCAGCAGGCACAGCACGGTCATGACCGGCGCGTCGAACCATAGGAAATGGATGCTCATCGATGCCTTAGCCGGAGCAGCCGCAAAGATCGCATCGAACGACACGGTGTCGAACAGGAAGAATACGCCCATCACGCCGAGCGCGAAGCCGAAATCGCCGACACGGTTGACCACGAAGGCCTTGATTGCTGCGGCATTGGCCGAGGGCTTGTCGTACCAGAATCCGATCAGCAGGTATGAGGCGAGCCCCACCCCTTCCCAGCCGAAATAGAGCTGCACCAAGTTGTCGGCAGTGACGAGCATCAGCATGAAGAAGGTGAACAGGCTGAGATAGGCCATGAAGCGCGGCTTGGAATGGTCGTGGCTCATATAGCCGACCGAGTAGACATGCACGCAGCTCGACACCACCGTGACGACGATGATCATCACAGCCGACAATGTGTCGAGCTTCAGCGCCCAGGCGACGTCGAAGGAACCGGAGCGAATCCAGCGGAACAGCTCGATCGTCTGGGTGTGATGGCCCAGCGCTACATCGATAAACGCGACAATACCGATGGCGGCCGCCAGCAGCATGGCGCCGCAGGTGACCAGTTGCGAACCGCGATCGCCGATGAACTTCGCGCCGAAGCCGGCGACCAGCGCCGCAAACAGCGGCAGGAGGGGAATGGCAGCGTACATTCGGCGGCTCAGCCCTTCATCAAATTGATGTCTTCAACCGCGATCGAGCCGCGATTGCGGAAATAAATGACCAGAATGGCGAGGCCGATCGCCGCCTCCGCCGCTGCCACGGTCAGCACGAACATGGCGAAAATCTGACCGGTCAGATCATGCAGAAAGGCGGAAAACGCCACGAAATTGATATTGACCGCGAGCAGCATCAGCTCGACCGACATCAGGATGATGATGACGTTACGGCGGTTGAGGAAGATGCCGAAAATGCCAAGCGTGAACAGCAAGGCCGCCACGGTCAGATAATGTCCGAGCCCGATCGGCGCCATCACACGCCCTCCCCGCTTGTTACCTTGACCAACTCGACGGTCTTCTCCGCCCGGCGTGCCAACTGCACCGCGATCTTCTGCTTGCGCACGCCGTCGCGGGAGCGAAGCGTCAGCACGATCGCGCCGATCATCGCGACCAGCAGAACCATGCCCGATAGTTCGAACAGGATGAAATACTGCGTATAGATGATCTCACCGATCGAGCGCGCATTGGTGACATTGCCGGTCGAGGGTGCCATCAGCTCCGCCCCAATCTCCGGCGCGACCACCCAGCTTCCGAGCACGAGGCCAAGCTCGACCAGCAGGATCAGCCCGACCAGCCCACCGATCGTCAGGTAATTCCGGGCGCCACCGCGCAATTCGGCAAAATTGATGTCGAGCATCATGACGACGAACAGGAACAGCACAGCGACTGCGCCGACATAGACGACGACCAGGATCATCGCCAGGAACTCGGCCCCCATCAGCACGAACAAACCGGCCGCGTTGAAAAAGGCCAGGATCAGGAACAGGAC
>CAIZEE010000470.1 GCA_903931835.1 uncultured Elstera sp. | reverse complement strand
GGTTCGTCCAGCAGGACGACCTGCGGCCGCTTGACGATGCACCGCGCCAGCGCCACGCGCTGCCGCTGGCCGCCTGATAGCTGATGCGGTTTCCGGTGGCCGAATTTGCTAAGCTGCACCAGCTCCAGCACCTCATCCACCCGGGTCTTGATCTCGGATTTCGGCACGCCGTCGCGGCGCAGGCCGAAGGCGATGTTGTCGACCACCGACATATGCGGGAACAGCGCGTAAGACTGGAACATCATGTTCACCGGCCGCTGATAGGGCGGCATCGCTGTCACATCGGCGCCTGCGATCGAGATGGTGCCTGAGGTCGGCGTCTCGAAACCTGCGATCATGCGCAGTAGCGTGGTCTTGCCGCAGCCCGAGCCACCGAGCAGCGCAAAGAACTCCCCCTGATAGATGTCGAGGTCGATGCCGTCGACGGCGGTGAAATTACCGAAGCTTTTGGTGACCGACTTGATGCTGATCAGCGGGACGGCGTTTGGGTCCAGCCAGGGCTGGAGCTTCACATCAGGAGCGTTCATCGATTATCGATTCGTCTTGATGCGGGTCCACTGACGCGTCCGCTGCCGTTCCAATTCAGGCGTGGCGACGGAGATCAGATAGAGCTTGTCCCAGGTCGCGGCCGGCGGGAAGATCCCGGGGTCGGACACGATTTCCGGCCGCAGCAATTTCTCGCTTTCGAGATTGCCGGTTTGCAGGAACAGGAAATTGCCGAGTGCCGCCGAGATATCCGGTCGCATGACGAAATCGAGGAATTTATAGGCGAGGTCGGGATGGGGAGCGTCGACCGGCATCGCCATTGTGTCGAGGAAGAACTGCGTGCCCTCCTTAGGGATGACATACTTGATCTTCACGCCGTTGCCGGCCTGGATCGCGCGGCGGCGGGACATGATGCCGTCGTTGAGATAACCCCAGACAAGACAGCTATCCCCGTTGGCCAGATCATTCAGATAGCCCGAGCTGTCGAATTTGCGGATAAAGGGCCGCAGCGTCAGCATCAGATCGGCGGCCTTTTTCAGGTCTTCGGCACTCTGAGTGTCGGGATTGAGGCCGAGATATTTCAGCGCTGCGGGAAAGACCTCGGTCGGCGAGTCGAGGAAGGAGATCCCGCAATCCTTGAACTTCGCCAAAATCTTGACGTCGAACATCATCGACAGGCTGTCGACCGGCGCGTCCGGCATGCGCTTCTTGATCTGGTCTTCGTTGTAGATGATGCCGATGGTGCTGATGCCCCAGGGGATGGCATGGGCGTTATCGGCGTCGATCTTGGACATGCGCGCCAGGATCTTGGGGTCGAGGTTCTTGTAGTTGGCGAGCTTCGATTTATCGAGTGGCTGGTAATATCCCGCCTTCAACTGACGCGCGAGCCAAGGAGACAGGGTCGGGACCACCAGATCATAGCCCGAACTGCCGGCGGCGAGCTTCGCGTCCAGCGTCTCATTGGAATCGTAAGTATCGTAATTGACCTCGATGCCGGTCTCTTTGGTGAATTTCTCCAGCGTGTCCGGCGCTATGTAATCGGACCAGTTATAGATGTTGAGGGTCGGCTTGTCGGCGGCGTAAGCCCCATTCAAACCCGCGCCCAAACCAGCGCCCAAACCAGCGCCCAAACCAGCGAACGTGATCGCCGCAGCCAAAAAACCGATTCGTTTGATCATCATATGCCCAATGCCAATCTGCCGCCTGGTGATCCTAGAAATTCACCCCCGGCCAAACAAGGGTAATCGCGCACAGGACCGGTGGTGGCGCTAACAAAATCTGTGCCGTTCCTCAGCAACAACCATGCCGCGCTTAGTCGGTTTGAATGGCGCATTGTTCCGATGTCAGACGGCGGGTGACCACTCGGCCATATAAGGCCCCCTGGGTATATCTGAGTGTACGGACGCCACGGGACACATCGATGGTCGGGTAATACGCGCCGGCATCATTGACGACAGGGGCGTCTGACGATCCCGGGATGACGCAGACCAGATGATAGGGCTGATTTGGTTTGGCCAACGGGTAGAGATAGATATGCGTCACCTCCGCCGCGTTGACGCCACTCACGCAGCACCAAAGCCCGGACATCAGGCCAAATCCCGCTGCGATATTCCTTAGCATGACGAATACCTCGCCCTTGGTCGGTGATGTAGAGTGGCGCAAGCGGCCGGCCGCCGCAATGGAACGATCGTTAGGGCATTGATCCAACCTAGGAAAATCCACGCGAGCCCCAAAAAAGGAGACTGACGAAGCGCGCAATCTCGTCTACGGTCACGGTTAACGATAAAAAAGACTCAAAAGGGGATGGGTCATGGACAAGGTACAGCGCAACGTCGTCATCGCGTGCTTCCTGGGATGGGCACTCGACGCGTTCGACTTCTTCATTCTGGTTTTTGTACTGGGTGAAGTCGGCAAGGAGTTCGGCACTAACGATACGGGTGTCTCGATCGCCATCACATTGACGCTGGCGGCCCGGCCGATCGGTGCCTTCCTGTTCGGTCGAGCCGCCGATAAATATGGCCGCCGACCGACATTGATGATCAACATCGTGATCTATTCGGTGCTGGAATTCGCCTCAGGCTTCGCTCCTGATCTGACGATTTTCATTCTTCTGCGCTTCCTATACGGGATCGCGATGGGCGGCGAATGGGGCGTTGGCGCTTCGCTAACGATGGAAACCATCCCGGCGAAGTGGCGCGAATCGAACTGTGCAAACTGGGCTATATGTGGGGATTTTATCCCTGGCACGGCGAGGCCGCGATCAAGCTGCTGGCCGGCAATCTGGAAATCCTGGCGCTGCTGGGGTT
>CAIZEE010000469.1 GCA_903931835.1 uncultured Elstera sp. | reverse complement strand
TTCAAGCCGGGCGACCGTGTGCTCATATCCTGCATCAGCGCCTGTGGCAAATGCTCGTACTGCCGTAAGCAGATGTATTCCCATTGCTTGACCGGCGGCTGGATTCTCGGCAACAGCATCGATGGCACGCAGGCCGACTATGTGCGCATCCCCTATGCGGATACCAGCCTGTATCCAATCCCGAATGGGGCTGATGAAGAGGCCCTGGTGATGCTCAGTGACATTCTGCCAACCGGTTTTGAGTGCGGCGTATTGAATGGCAAAATCGAACCGGGCGCCAGCGTGGCAATTGTCGGTTCCGGTCCGATCGGCCTCGCGGCGTTGCTGACGGCCCAGTTCTATGCGCCAGGGCAGATCATCATGATCGACCTCGACCAAAAACGGCTCGACGTCGCCAGCCGTTTCGGCGCCACAGCTACCATCAACAATGCCGATGGGAAGGTCCTGGAAACACTAATGGCGATGACCGAAGGCCGCGGCGTCGATACCGCTATCGAAGCGGTCGGAATGCCTGCCACTTTTGAGCTATGCGAACAGATCGTGGCACCGGGCGGAACCATCGCCAATATCGGGGTGCACGGGTCGAAGGTCGATTTGCATCTGGAGAATTTGTGGAGCCGCAACATTACAATCACGACCCGGCTGGTCGACACAGTGAGCACGCCGATGCTCCTGAACGCGGTTAAGGCCAAGAGAATCGACCCGAAGCTACTGATCACTCATCGTTTCAAGCTCGACGACATTCTGAAAGCGTTCGACACGTTCGAACACGCTGCGACCACAGGCGCGCTCAAGGTGATCATCAACACGTAAGAACGCCGGGTGGTGCGGGCAACTTTGCTAGGGCGTGCTGACCCATCATCGCTTGCTCGTCGGTCGTCACGACGGGGACTTCGACCGCACTGCCCCACAGGCGCTGATCACTGTCGTGGCTGGGGCTGGGGCGGGCGTCGGGCCTGTTCTGAGCGTCTCTTCAGATTGAGTTAAGCGGTAGCTAACTCGAGGCTTTCCAGCGCAAGAGCGCGAGCTGGGCGACGCAAGCGCCCCTCCAGCATGGTCCGCTTCGCCACAGGCAGCTTGATGCCGCTAACCGTTCGGATAAAGGACGCCACCCGATCGAAACTTGCGGCATCAAGACGATCGTGTTCCCCGTCAAGATCAGACATCGATTCCGCCCCGGCGGAAGTCCGTCTCACTTCGCTTCGTAGAAAGTCAGCCGAGAACTTTCTTCACGACAGCCAGCAGTTGTTCTTGCTTGAACGGCTTGGTGATCCAGGCGGTGACACCAGACTGCTTTGCCTCGGCTTTCTTGCTGTCATCGGATTCAGTTGTCAGAAAGATGATCGGTACACACTTGTAGTTCGGCAGCTTTCGCAATTCCTTGATTAGCGAAAGGCCGTCCATATTGGGCATGTTGAGGTCGGTTACCACGAGATGGAAGTCGAACGCCCTGGCCTTAGCCAGGCCGTCGTGCCCGTCGTGCGCTTCAAGCACCTCGTATCCGCCGCCCGTCAGAGTGAGCTTCACAATTTGGCGCATGCTTGCGGAATCATCGACGCTGAGGATCGTTTTTGCCATTAGGACCTCTCCAGAACTGGGATTACAGGCTAGCCATGCCACGGCTGGATGGAGAGGCGGCGAAGGTATACACGCAGACGGCGAAAGTATATTTTAGTCTACAAGGTGCTGTTGAACCGCCAGCATGGTAGCCTGGGCACGATTCTTGGCGCCCAATTTCTTATACAGGTGGGTAAGCTGTACCTTGATGGTAACCTCCTGCAGAGTGAGTAACCGGGCGATTTCCTTATTGGATTTGCCAGAAACCACCATGGCCATGACGGTCCGTTCCCGTTCGGTGAAATCGACACCATAGGCGGGGTTTTCAGTCGGGGGTGGCGGCGCCCTGCTAAACATCTCGGCTGGCAAATAGGATCCGCCGGCTAACACGATGTTCAACGCCGAGGCGAAAATCTCCCCCTCGAAGCTCTTTGGTATGAACCCTTTCGCCCCTGCCCCGATGCACGTGCTGATCTCGTCAGCGCTCGCAATTCCGGACATCACCACCACGGGTGCTCCATGGGACGCAGTGACTACCGCCCGAACACCCGCATATCCGATCATTCCTGGCATGGAGTAGTCGAGCAAGACGAGATTTTGCGGCGGGCAGTCGCGTAAAATCCCGAGTGCGCTGGCGAGGTTTGTCGCACTTTCGGCGGCAATGCCTGGGAACAACCGCTCTAAATGCTCACGAACCGCACGGAGGTAAAGAGGATGGTCATCAGCGATAAGAACCCGCATGGAAACCTCTCTTAAATGAGTATGCTGCAATGCAGCCTTACAATGCGATCATGAAGAAAACCGTAACAACAGTATAAATCATTACACTTATACTAAAGTAGCTATCTGGGTCGTTGCGATCTTGGTAGAGGCTCCAACTCCCAAGCAGAACACAGCCATGAAGAGCTTTTTCTTTCCCAAAATCCGAAAGAGCCGCGCTCCAGGCCCATCTCACCAGGGATCTAGTCCGAGCCCGCCTATTTGACTGTATCGAGCGCATCTATAAAGCAGTCGACCGCCATTCTCGGCAGAGCTATGTCAACCCGGTTGACTCTAAATTTGAGGCGGTGGGAACTTAAGGCCGTGTCTACGGAACCAGCAGCTGTTCTAAGGGTTGCCAAAGGAATGCTGCCGACAGGAGCGTCTAAATCGACAGAGCCGCCACGCTCCCTTGGAGCGAAGGGTCTGTTTTTCATCAGGTTGGCTAGCCGGGGCATGGTCTACCCGGTTAGCGCTCTGGTGCAATTGATAAACAATCTGATCTGGAGACAAGAGCAGTTAGGCGATGCTCAAGACGAGAGCGTGCGCTCCCTATCAGTTGCTTCATATCCGATCGAGACCGACGCAGAGCAAGAAGCAATCCGGCTAGAAGATAAAGGCCATGACATGGCGAGCGTTCTCACCGCCTTGGAAATAGCCGGCGATGGGGTTGCTATCGTTGATGCCGACAACCGAATCAGTTACGTCAATCACGCGATGATCAACGCGATCGGCGTTAAGGAAGCGAAAGAACTGATTGGCCGGCGGAAAGAGGATGTCGTCGTCGGCGGCATTGTTATCTTCAATCGTGCCGAACTGGAAACTGCGCGCGACGTAACGCGACGTGTGGGCCGGTGGTACGGGGAGATCTCACTGTTGGGTCCCGGCATGACCAAACCCAACAAATTGACTACTCATTTGCGCGCGCTGCCACTCGGTGGTCGCGTGATGGTATTCTCCAACCCCGTTGGGGCACGCCAGCACAATGAGGAGCGGCGGCAAGCCGAACGGCGATCAGGCCAAGCCGACAAATTAGAGGCTTTGGGGCAGATGGCGGACAACGTCGCCCATGATTTCAATAATCTGCTCGGCGCGATCCTCGGCTTTGCTCGCTTCATCGTTGAGGATACTGACAAGGAGAGTGCTCAGCACCGTTACGCCATCGGTATCGTCCATGCCGGAAATCAAGCCAAGTGGCTGGTTGGGCAAATTCTTGCCTTTTCCCGTCAGACTGAAATGGTCCCCGAATGGGTTAATCTAGGCCCCCTAATTCAGGAAAACATGGATACATTTAAAGCCATCGTGGCGCCCACAACGACGTTGGATATTCAAATCGATACGAGAGGACGAGCGATTGCGGCACAACCCTTCGAGATCACGCAACTGCTGATCAATCTCATTGTCAACGCAAGTGAGGCGCTGAATGGCAACGCAGGAAGGGTCATTATCGAGGTAGGAGCCGGCAATTTGGACGCTATCGAGGTCCGGCGGCTACTTTCCCTGAAATCGGCTGCCGAGCCACCGGAATCCCATGTTGAAATATGGACCGACGCGGAGGGAATCCATCATATTAGCTTTGGTAATCTTTCGCCCGAAAGCATCTATCTGCGGCTCTCAATCAGGGACAGCGGCGAGGGCATGACGCGTGACACAGCATCGAACATTTTCACCCCGTTCTTCACTACAAAGGGCAGGAGCGGTGGAACCGGACTGGGACTTACCGTTGTCCGTAACATTGTAACCAGCCATCGGGGCGGATTGCTGCTCGCTACCGCGCCTGGACGCGGAAGCTGCTTTGATATCTTTCTTCCAGTTGCTGACTCAGGCAACACATCAGAGGCCCAACCGCAGCAGATAGTCCCCGTCTCCCACCGCGGGTCAATTCTTCTGGTTGATGACTCGTCCCATTTCAGCGAAATGCTCATGACCGCCTTGGAGCGGCTCGGTTATGCGGTCTCGGTCTGCGACGATCCGGAAGATGCTATCGGCTACGTAGAAGAAGATCCCACAGCCTGGGATCTGGTGATTACCGATCAGATTATGCCACGCATGAGCGGCACCGATCTCGTAGCGGTCATCAAAAAACTATCCCCGGGTCTGCCTTGCATCATCTGCACGGGATACACGAACGGATTGGCCGAAGAGGTCGCAAATCGAGCCAGGGCTGACGGCTTAGTATTCAAGCCACCAGATATCGGGCATCTCTCGGTGATGGTAAGGGACTTGATCGCCCAAAAGGTGGTTCGACACTGAGGTCGCCGGGGGCAATTGACGTCTTGCGCTGCCCGTGGAGGCGTCTATTCGCAAATGCCGCTAGATCGAGGTAGGCATACATCCTAGCCGGTTTGGTATTGGTTGCGGGCGCTCCCAACACCCGATTTTTGTGATTGGTCGAACGAGCCATAGCTACGCTAGGAGCATGGGCGCTCAACGTAGAACGAGCTCGAATTTCCCTCGCCCTGCCCTTTGCCGCCGCATGTATGATTTCGCCGCCGATCACCGAATCGACCGCCCTAAAGGCGACCTGATCCCAGAGCCGGATTCGCTCAGCGCGCTTGCTTCCCGTATGCTTCGCGGACGGCAAAACGGCTTAGCGATGTTGTCGCTAAGCCGTTGATATAGTTGGTTGCGGGGGCACGCAACCAACTTAGCTTGCTGGTTTTGGCCCACCTAGGAACTGGCGCGAAACCGTGCATAAAACTCCCCCGGTAAGGGAGAGGTCGACAGTTCAATCCTGTCCGGCAGCACTAGCGAAAAGCCCAGGCGAGCCTTCACGCCAGTTCAGCGGAGGGATGGCTACCGTAATGTTCCATGTGGTGCAGTGTGGCTTGTTCGCCATGGAAAAGCGCATGCTTGCCGTGGTCGATCGCCTTTTTAGTCTCATGACAGGCGCGGATATAATGTTCTTCGCCACTATGTGTCCCTGCTCGCTCATGGTGCAGCTGCGCGGCGTCATGATGAGTGGCGGCAACTGTATGATGCTCTGGCTGAGCGAGATCGACTGGGGCCGCGACAGCGGTCGTTCCTGAACTTTCTGCGGAGCGCACAAGATAGCCCGGCAACGGGCTGCCCTCATGCTCGGCATAAGCGGTGACGGCCGCCTGCCCGTGTTCGAATGCGCGAAGCGCATGGCCATGTGCGATCAGAGCCTGATGTGCCGCATGGGCGTAGTCCTTGCCGTTCCGGTAATGTCGTGATGCCTCGCGATGGAAATGTGCCGCCTGTTGATGGTGTGTCGCTGCGGCAAGATGATGATGTCCCGGATCGTGTCTGTCGGTCATAACTTGATCCTCTCTTCGCCGCGCCTAACGCCGAAGACGCTACCACCACCGTGGTGCTGGGATTAGGTGCGGAATATACTTATTCCTCGTCTCAGATGTGCAGCCTCGCTACCGCTGTGTGGCGTGGTTACGGTGAACCGATGACCAATCTCCGCGCGCCGCGTTTCAGCCTGAGACCAATAATTCCCCGAGCCGAAATGCGCCGTTTTGTAATGGGGCGGATTGGCCTGAAGGCACCCTACTCCTACTGTCGCGCAAGGCCATCAACAACCTGGGATGAGCAAAGCTGATGCGGGCAGGCTTCACTTTCTACCCCAACCAGTGGATCACCGGCGCTCTGCGTGGGACGGGCGCTGTGGTTGATTTCGGATGTCCTAAGATGATCGGGGCGACCGGGATCCAAGCTATAGGGAGACCAAACGCGGCCTTTCCTTCCGGCGTATTCAAGTAATTTTGTGCGAACCCGATCCAGCAAGAACCGAGGCCGGCAGCATAGCCGGCCAGCATAAGGTTCTGAGCCGCAAGCGCGCAGTCCGCGACGACCCAGGCTCCCTCGGTAGCTGCCGAGATCAGGACAAGCACCGGTGCGTGGTAGAAGATGTGGAAGTCCGCATCATCCAGCATCGACTTGAAATGCGAGGGCTGTGCGCCCGCAGGACTTACCGCCCGCATGTGCTCCTTCGCCTCGCGAGATGCGCGGTCGAGCAGGACCTGGTCGCGGATCACGGTGAATGTCCAGGGCTGCTCATCAATAGCGCTCGGGGCCTGAATCGCGTCGGCGATAAGGCGACGGATCGTCTCTTCGTCCACTGGCTCGGTAGTATAATCACGCACTGAGTGCCGGCCGTTAATCGCTTCGCTAAGCTCCATTTCGAGGTCTCCTTCTCAACCAATCTGGCTTGTTGTTGGGAACTCTACCGAGCCTCGGCACATGAGCGCAGCTCGACGAGGGGCCGTTTGAACGGATCATCGCGTCAACGAGTTGCATCGGCATCTCTCCGGGGGCGCCCTTCGACGGGCCGTTCAAAGCTAGGTGCCAGAACGGGTCGGGGCGAGCCTCGGAAACTACGCATCACAGGCTCAACAGGTATGTCGCGTCCCCACCGGCGCTTACCATCGTCGGTAGGCGCCGCAACCCAGGCCGAACGTGGTCCGAGCGCTGACGCTCGATCGGAGTCATGGGTATGGAAAACCGGCTAAGTAGTTTCCGGCGCTTTCAGCCTCGCCCTCATCACTGCAAGGTTTTCGAACCACGTTAGAGGGGGCCCCCAGAATGACCACGACCACGCCAGCTAAGCCTATAGCCCTTCCGGCAAAGGGCAAACCGCCCACTCCCGAGGCGCATCTCGCCATCGCTGCGGATCACGCTGCCGCTCAGCACCACCACATTGCTGCGGCTCATGCGCTAAAGTCGGGCGCTCACGCCACCGCAAGAGAACACGCGCATGCCGCCACTGAACATGGCGACGAGGCGTGCGATCTGAACGATGAGATCGTAGCGGTCTACGAAGATTGGACAGTCTGATCATCGACCGTGCATCAATGCGTTCGCGCACGAAATGACGCCCGAAATATGCGAGCGCGAAATCGCTCACGCTGGGTACCTGACGGTCGAACGCCTTCGTGTACGGCTAAGCGATGGCGCGATGGTGTGGCGTGAGATCGAGCGGCACGGCGATGCGGCAGTCGTTCTGCCATATGATCCGGAGCGGCGTTGCGCTCTCCTTGTGCGTCTCTTCCGAGCGCCGGTTTTTGACCAATCCGGTGAAGATGTCTTGGTGGAGGCGTGCGCCGGCATGATCGGGAACGAAGATGCCGAGTCAGCTGCTCGCCGTGAAGCCCGTGAAGAACTTGGCGTTGCTTTGACATCCTTGACATTCGTCGCCCACGTTTGGTCGAGCCCCGGTGTCTCAACGGAACGTCGAGTCCTGTTCCTTGCACCTTACGGTGTCGCAAGCCGGGTCGGAACTGGCGGAGGTGCGATCGGCGAACATGAGGGAATCACAGTCTTAGAGCAGCCCCTAGCGAACCTCGCGACAGACGCCGATCAGGGACGCATCTCAGACGGAAAGCTGCTCACGTTGATTCTCGCGCTAAGGCTGCGGCGGCCAGATCTGTTTGACGAAAACTCTCGGGAGATAGGATCATTATGACTGACATGCCCCATGCTACAGCGGCTGAAAAGCCCGTCTGGCTAATCACCGGCTGTTCGACAGGCTTCGGCCGGGAACTCGCCAAATATGTTCTTTCGCGCGGATACCGGACGGTCGTGACGGCTCGGGATATCGGTGACCTGTCTGAGTTTGCGACCAACCCTAATGCGGTGCTTGTGACTCTCGACGTTACAAAACCAGACGATGTCGGTGCCGCAATTAGGTTGACCATGGATAAGTTCAAACAGGTCGACGTTCTCGTGAACAATGCCGGCATCGGCTATTTCGCGGCGGTCGAAGAAAGTGAAGACGATCAAGTCCGCCGCATGTTCGAGATTAACCTCTTTGGTTTAGCCCGCATGATCGATGCTGTGCTGCCTGGGATGCGGCTTCGCCGGTCGGGCGCCATCATCAATTTTTCGTCCCTCGCAGGACTGCGGGGTTCGCCATCTATCGGCTACTACAATGCGACAAAATTTGCCGTCGAGGGCCTGTCGGAGTCGCTTTCCCAAGAGGTTGAACCGCTCGGTATCAAGGTGATGCTGGTTGAGCCAGGGCCCTTTCGCACTGACTGGGCGGGACGGTCGGCGGCCGAAAGCGAACACCAGATCGCAGACTACGCAGCAACCGCTGGAGCCTGGAGGGCCCATGTCCGCGCGATTTCAGGCAAGCAGAAAGGCGACCCCGTCCGCGCAGCCCACGCCATCGTGGAGGCAATCGAGTCGAGGCAGCCGCCCCATCATCTCCTGCTTGGTAAGGATGCCTACGAGTCCGCAATCTCTCAGCTCGATCAGCTACGCCAAGAGTTCAAAGCTTGGGAGGCGGTTTCTCGAGGTGCGGATTTCCCGACGACAGGAGTTGATCCGTTATGAGGAACTCGCCACAAACACGACATCAACGGAGCGAAGATGGCCGGTTTACGCTATGATCACCGCGCACCCGCTGCCAGACGATAAGCTCGTACTTCTAACACCTGCTGAGATGAATATGGCCGATCGCGCGGCGCAAGCGAGCGGAGTCGACGGATTCGGCATGATGGAGGCGGCTGGCGGCGCAGTCGCGGTGGCGGTCGGAAACCGCTGGCCGATGCAACCCTTAAGCGTGCTATGCGGGCCTGGCAATAATGGTGGAGACGGCTTCGTCGCCGCGCGGCATCTGGCAGAGGCAGGTTGGCCGGTAACGCTAGCCCTGCTTGGTTCCCGCGACAGGCTGACCGGCGAAGCCGCCCATGCAGCCAGCCTGTGGAAGGGCACCATAGCCCCATTTTCCGTCGATCGACTTGATGACGCGGGGATCGTGATCGACGCGCTCTTTGGCGCTGGTCTTTCCCGACCTTTGGATGGAGAGGCACTTGCGCTTGTCGAGACGCTGAAGGCGCGACACATACCCACCTGCGCAATCGACGTCCCAAGTGGTCTCGATGGGGCATCGGGGCAAGTTCGCGGCGCAGCGGCACCCGCCGACCTGACGGTAACCTTCTTCCGCAAGAAGCCCGGCCACGTCTTATATCCCGGACGCGGGCTCTGCGGCGCCATCGTGGTTGCGGATATTGGCACACCGGCCGCAGTGCTTGGAGATATCGCACCCAAAACATGGGAAAACGGCCCAGGCCTATGGCTTGACGGCTATCCATGGCCTGAAGCCGAAAGCTACAAGTACAAGCGCGGCGAAGTTCTGATTCTTGGTGGCGAGGCGATAACAGGTGCTAGCCGGATGACCGCGCAGGCCGCCTCACGCGCCGGTGCCGGCATGGTCACGCTGGCAGCACCCACCCGAGTTTGGAGCATTTACGCGACGTCGCTGATCAATGCGATCGTTCGTTCATTTGACGGCTTGCCAGAGTTCGAGGCCTTACTTGCCGACCGGCGACGCAACGTTATCGCGATCGGGCCCGGGGCCGGCGTCGGTTCGTCGACACGACAGTTCGTTCTCGCAGCGCTCGCGACTAAGCGCGCGATGGTGCTGGACGCCGATGCGCTGACCTCATTCGCTGAGGCACCAGAGGATCTGTTCGGCGCGATTGAGGGACCCTGCGTGCTGACCCCGCATGCCGGCGAATTCATGCGCATCTTCCATTTTGAGGGTGACAAGCTGCAGCGCACCCGAAACGCGGCCAAGCAATGCAACGCGGTGGTCGTCCTGAAAGGGCCAGACACCGTCATCGCAGCTCCGGACGGACGCGCGATCATCAATTCAAACGCGCCCGCCCAGCTTGCGACAGGCGGCACCGGCGACGTTTTGACGGGCTTTGTTGCGGCGTTGCTCGCCCAGGGAATGGCGCCATTCGAGGCGGCGGCGGCAGCCGTTTGGCTGCATGGCGCCGCCGCTTCGGCATTCGGGCTTGGCCTGGTTGCGCAGGACCTTCCAGACGCTTTGCCGCAGGTATTGCAAACGCTCCACGGTTCTTGATGCGCTGGCGACATCGAACTCCTCGCATTTTACCGGCCCTCCGTCCCGCAGGGCGCATCCCTACTTCAAGATAACAAAGGACCTACACCAATGCAGGCGATGGTTCTCAACAAACTCCGAACGCCGCTCGAATGGACCGAACTGCCTGATCGGCAACCCGGCCCGGGGCAAATCCGCGTTAAGGTCGCCGCTTGCGGCGTCTGCCGCACCGATTTGCACGTGGTTGATGGCGAGCTTCCGGACCCGTTTGTGCCGATCATTCCCGGTCACGAGATCGTCGGCCGGGTCGACGTTATCGGACCGGGCGTCACAGGGCTGACACTGGGAGAGCGCGTCGGCATCCCATGGCTCGGCCATACCTGCGGCAGCTGCCCTTATTGCCGTATGCAGCGGGAGAACCTGTGCGACCATCCGATCTTTACGGGCTACACGCGCGATGGGGGTTTCGCCACAGCGACCATTGCCGATGCGCGTTTCGCTTTCCCGTTGGGCGAAGTCGGGGACGACATATCGCTGGCGCCCTTATTGTGCGCCGGGCTGATCGGCTGGCGATCGCTGGTCATCGCCGGCGATGGCAAGAAGCTCGGCCTATATGGGTTTGGCGCAGCCGCCCACATCGTGGCGCAAGTCGCGAGATGGCAAGGGCGATCCGTCTATGGCTTTACTCGACCGGGGGACAAGGCCACCCAGGCCTTCGCGCGATCTCTAGGCGCCGTTTGGGCTGGCGGCTCCGACGAAATGCCTCCCGAGCCGCTTGACGCCGCAATTATTTTCGCGACCGTCGGCGATTTGGTGCCGTTAGCGCTGAAGGCGGTGCGTAAGGGCGGCCGGGTCGTGTGCGCCGGCATCCATATGAGCGACATTCCAAGCTTCCCATATTCCTTACTCTGGGAAGAGCGTCAGCTTCTGTCCGTCGCCAATCTCACTCGGCAGGATGGCATCGATTTCCTGGGGAAGGTGCCGGAGATGGGCATCGTGACCCACACCACCACATACCCACTCAGAAATGCAAACGAGGCCCTGGCTGATCTGCGCGCCGGGCGCTTCGACGGTGCCGCCGTTCTGGTGCCGTAAGTAGTTTCCGACGCTGCTGACAGCCAGCGGGAAAAACTATCTTCACCATACGGCGACTCACCCGCCGGATCACCGCAACCCGCGCTTCAACCGCAAACCAGCGAGGCAGATAAGATGAGACGCTCGATCATAATCGGTTCTCTAGTGACAAGTATTGGCTTTGCCAGTTCTGCCGTCGTCGCGGAGCCAGCGCCCGCCGTTCCGATGAGCGCGAAACCGGCGGAGGTCTGTCTGAAGGACTTGCAAGCGTTCAACGCGCAAATGGAGAAGGACGGATACGGCTTCGGCAGATCCGAGTTTAGTGATGGGTACCCCATGCTCGGATACGGTCACCCGTTGGGTGGCTACCAGCACGCTCGGCCAGGCTATGAGATTCGTACGCTAACATCGGCGGCAAATATCCTGGCGCGCAATGGGCAGCAGCAATCCTGCGAGGACGTCCTTACAACCAGCCGCAATATCTACAAAGACTACACGACGGCTTTGACCGCAGAAAAAGCGCCAGAAATGGATAGAACTGAGCGGCGCGCCCAGGCTATCGCCAAAGCGGTGCCGGTTGAAGGCAACGCTAAATCATTCAGGTCCGACCAGCTGGTCGGTATGGATATCCGCGATCTGAAAAACGAGTCTCTCGGCAGTGTCGATGACATCATATTGTCGCCGAAGACGGGGGACATCGCCTACCTCGTCATAGGGCGCGGCGGCATTTTCGGGCTCGATGAAAGCTATGTGCCGGTCCCATGGAAGGATTTCAAGATCACCCCGAACGGAACACTGCTCGTCCTCGACACAACGTTGATCTCTTTGGACACCGCCCCCCACGTGAAGCACGACCATTTCGCGAGCGCGGGTGATTTCGATCTGCAAAGTCAAAAGATCGATACCTACTGGAAGTAATAACCAGCCGAGTGACGTGGTTCCTCGCAAACGACCGCGTAAAGCCGCTTGCTTATCGGATACTTGATACGGGTGAAGCGAAGTCCGGGTCCGAAGCGAACGTATTGTTAGGTCTAGCTCCTCACACAAACAACACGGCGGACCTGGAATGAGAAAGGTGGACGATGAAAATCGATTCTAAGGACTTTCTCGTACCGGAGGGTAGCGACGTCAACCTCAGGAAATGGCCGACATCGGTCGATCCTGTGTACAACTCTGAGGACCAGTACCGAAAGATTTTAGAACAGCATGTCGGCAAATTAAGCGAAATGCAGGAGCTGCATTACGCATCCAACCAGTACGCTCTGTTGCTCATCTTTCAGTCCATGGATGCAGCGGGTAAGGACGGCTCCATCCGGCATGTGATGTCGGGAGTAAACCCCCAGGGCTGCCAGGTCTTCAGCTTCAAACATCCGAGCGTCGCCGAGTTACAACACGATTTCCTCTGGCGGACCACACGCGACCTGCCGGAACGCAGACGGATCGGTATCTTCAACCGCTCTTACTACGAGGAAGTGCTCATCGTCCGTGTGCACCCTGAAATCCTCGAAAGTGAGGGGCTCTTAGATGTGCCCCATGACAGCAAGACCCTCTGGCACGATCGCTATCGCTCGATCAAGGACCTCGAGAAACATCTCCACAGCAACGGAACCCGCATCATTAAATTCTTCCTTCACGTTTCACAGGAAGAGCAGCGGAAGCGTCTCTTAGCGCGTATCGACGACCCTGATAAGAACTGGAAATTCAGTCCTGCGGATATTAAGGAGCGGAAATTCTGGGATCAGTATAGGCAAGCCTATGAAGATTGCCTTAGTGCGACCAGCACAGTCGAGGCGCCCTGGTACATCGTGCCGGCCGACGACAATAAAAATACATGGCTGATCGTATCCCAGATCGTTCTGGATACTTTCGAAGGACTGAACATGGCATATCCAAAAATGAGCGCCGAGTGGAAGCAGGAATTGTTCAAAATCCGCAAACAATTGGAAAAGTCGTAAGCCAAACCAGTCGGCGCGTGACGGAGTAGCAAGGTTCAAAGCTGGCCCGAGCCATGCGTATATCCCGAGTCTATCCCGACGGGGCGAGACGGCGGAGGCTTAGCCTGGAAGGGCCGGACAAGGATCCACCCTCCCGCTTTCCCTCTCAGCCATATGGAGATCCACCATGAACATCATCAAAGTCTCAACGCTCGGTCTATTGCTTCTGTCTGGCGCGTCGGCGATCGCGTTAGCACAAACTCCGAGCGCCCAGGATGCGACCAGCATCAAGCAACTGATCGAACTCGACGGATACACAGGCGTCCAGAATATCGTCCACGCTTCTACTGGCTGGACGGCGGACGCGATGGAGGACGGCAAGCCGGTGAAGCTGACCGTCAATGCGCAGGACGGCATTGCGAAGATTAGTTAGCGCCTAACCGTCGTCAGGAACCTGCCTCGCCTCGTGGTCTATCCGGACAGGCCCCCGCCACTTCCTATCAATGGCGGA
>CAIZEE010000468.1 GCA_903931835.1 uncultured Elstera sp. | reverse complement strand
GGAGCCAAATAGGCCGCGACCTGCCCGACTGGCCGGAAGCGGTGCGACGCCTGCGCGAGGAGGGGCGGCCTCTAACGCTTCGTTATCCTGGCCCGAATCACGCCGAGCAACGCTTCGCCGAGCCCCGGATGTCCGATGGCATGCGGCTTTGATGAAGGAAGGGAATCCCTGGGGGCATGCTGGATTGGGCGATGTCGCCGGTATTATGATCAGGCGTGTTCTGCAGGGGAATGGCTGGGTGCGAGGCCACTCGCACCCACCAGATAGTCGAGAACGGTTTGTACGGCGAGCGAACGATAGCGGTCTGGGCTGCTGACAATCCAGGCGTCGGCCGGCTCCATAGGATAATCGGGCAACAGGCGTATCAGGGCTCTGTGCTCCAGATCTGCCGTCAGCATGAAGTCGGGCAGCAGGGCGATGCCGTGATCAAGCCGCGCCAGTTGATGGGCGACCAGCATATTGCCGGCGGCGATCGTCCATCGTACCGAGCATTCCCACCCCCCATCGAAGCGCCATGTGTCGAGCGCTGCACTGGTGACGATCGCATTATGGCCGGCGAGGTCTGACGGCGTCGCGGGCTTGCCCACCTTTGCGAGGTACGCGGGTGAGGCGACCAGCAGTCGTTTTACCTTACACAGACGCCGGGCGACCAGGTCGCTGTCCTCAAGCATGCCCGCGCGCACGGCCAAATCGATGCCTTCGCCAATGATATTGACGCGCCGTTCGGTCAGTCGCAGTTCGACCTGCACCTCGGGATAGGCGGCGGCGAGCTTCACCAGATGCGGGGCTATCAGATACTGGCCGAGTGCTGCCGTGGTGGTCAGTGTGACGCGGCCGGCAACAACGCGTTCACGCTCCGCGATCGCGCGCGCCGCATTATCGGCGGCGACCATCGACGGCTTTGCCATGGCATAGATGCGCTGACCCTCGTCGGTCAGCGAGAGGGCGCGTGTCGAGCGCCTGAACAGCGACGTCCGCAACAGCACCTCAAGCTCCGCAAGCCTGCGGCTGACGGTCGATTTGGGCAGGCCGAGTGCGGCGGCGGCGGCGGTGAAGCTGCCTTCATCAGCGATCGCGACCAGCAGCGCCAGATCATCGAGTGACGGTTTCATTGTCCAGAAAATGGAACAGTATAGTTCCAAATGCAAATCTTATCGGGACAGTGTTTGTCGCTCATATCTAGGGCAAGTCACCTTGAGGGAATGTGCCATGATGCAGTTGTCATCCGTCTACACGCCGACGCAGATACGCCACGGCGCCGCCTTCGCCGCGCGGCAATATCCACGGCAGGCGTTTGACAATCTCATCGATCCGGTCCTCCAGATCGATTGGTTCGAGATGGGCGGCCCGACTTTCCCACCCCATCCGCATGCCGGCTTCTCCGCCATCACCTATGTGTTCGCCGATTCTGAGAACGGTTTCATCAACCGCGACAGCTTCGGCACCGTGCAGCAGATTCGCCCGGGCGGCCTGCATTGCAGCCGGGCATCGCGCGGCATCATGCATGAGGAGGTGCCGGTTCCGGGTGGCGGGATCGCGCACGGCCTGCAGATCTTCATGAACCTGCCGGCGGCCAGTCAGGGCGACCCCGCTGGCGCTTATGCAGTCCCGCCCGCCATGGTCGAAAGCCGATCGGGCGATGGCTGGCAGAGCCGTATTGCGGTTGACGGGACGAGCGTGGGTGGCGTCCCGCACGCCCTGCCGTCGCCGGTGCGGATCGAGGAGATTAAGCTCGACGCGGCGACAAGACACGACATCGACGTCCCGGCCGGATGGGGCGGCATCATCATCGCCCTTGAGGGTTCGGTGTCGGTTTTTGAGGAAATCCTGGTACTCGGACAGGCCATCGGCTTTGCCGCCGATCAGGCTGTCGGCGTGCCGATCGCGACCCGTTCGGATACGGCCCGGATCGCCATGGTTTCGGGCGCGCAGCTGAAGCAACCGATCATCGCCTACGGCCCGCTCATGACCGCCAGTCCTGCGTCACTCGACGCGGCACGCCGCTACGTCGCCTCACTCAGCATACCCGCTTGAACAGGTTCAATTTTTCCCGGGCCAGACGATCGAAAATCGTCCAATCATGAAGGAGATAGACTATGACCGCCGCGTATAACGCCAACCGCTTTTCTGCCGATAATTCAGCCCTCATCCTGATCGATCATCAGATCGGCACGATGCAGCTGATCAAGACGATCGACCGCGAGCTTTCCGCCAGGCAGTCGATTGCGCTGGCCAAAATGGCGAAGATCCTGGACATGCCGGTTGTGATCACATCCAGCCAGGAAGATCGCGCCCAGGGCCCCGTGATCGACGGTATCATCGAAGCCCTGCCCGAAGCTTATGAAGCGCGGGTGAAGCGCCCGGGCGTCGTCAATGCCTGGGCGTATGCCCCGTTCCGCGACGCGGTACTGGCGACCGGGCGCAAGAACCTGATTATGGCGGGCGGCACCACCGATGTCTGCCTGATCTTTCCGGCAATCGATGCGGCTTTGGAGGGATTTGGCGTGCAGGCGGTGCTCGACGCGTCCGGTTCGCCGAGCGACCTGTCCGAAGAGTTTTCCCGTCAGCGCATGCATGACGCCGGCGTTGTTCTGACCGCGACCAACACGCTGATTGCGGAAATCGCACAGGATTGGTCAACCCCCGCCGGGCAGCAGCTCATCACCTTGTTGTTCACAGACGTGTTTCCTGCCCTCGGCGCCAGCATCGGATAGCTTGTAAGGCGCATTTATCGGCTGCGGTGTATGAGGCCGTAGCCGATCAGGACCATAACGATCATTCGTTCAACCGATCGTCGTTGGGCTCCCACAAAACTCGCGTGACTAAAGAAAACTGTCACCGGAATCTGAAAGTATGACAGCTTGGCGGCGGCGGATGTTCGTCACAAACAGCATACTCCGGGTAG
>CAIZEE010000467.1 GCA_903931835.1 uncultured Elstera sp. | reverse complement strand
TTTCCGACAATGTGCCGGCGACCGGGGCGTTCACCTCCAGCGTCACCTTGTCGGTTTCGAGTTCCAGCAGCGCCTCATCCAGCTTCACCGCATCGCCGACCTTCTTCAGCCACTTGGCCACGGTCGCCTCGGTAACGGATTCGCCCAGTGTCGGTACTTTGATTTCGGTCGCCATCTAGACCCTCGTTATTTTGTTCGTTTTAAATGTGAGACCGTTCACGCAACCAGCAAGGCCGCATCGACCAGCGATGCCTGTTCCTTCAGATGACGCTTTGACAATCCGGTTGCAGGCGCAGCCGCCGCCGGACGGCCGACATAACGCGGCCGGTGCGCCTTGATGTTGATGCTGGACAGAACCGCTTCGATCTGGCGGTCGACGAACAGCCACGCACCCTGATTGGCCGGCTCTTCCTGTACCCACACAACCTCGGCATTGGGATACCGCTCCAGCTCCGCGCCCAGCGTCTTGCCCGGAAAGGGATAGAGCTGTTCCAGACGGATGATCGCGATGTCCTTGATCTCGCGCTTTTCACGCTCGGCCAGCAGATCGTAATAGACCTTGCCGGAACAAAGCAGCACGCGCTTCACCTCAATATCGGCGGCGAGCGGCATCGCTTCGGGAAGCACGCGGTGGAAGGACGAGGCGCCGGTGAAATCCGCTATCGATGAGCCGACCTGCTTGGCGCGCAGCAGTGATTTCGGCGACATGACGATCAGCGGCTTACGGAAGGTCCGCTTCATCTGCCGGCGTAGCGCGTGGAAGTAGTTCGCCGCCGTCGTGATATTGACGACCTGCATATTATCCTCGGCGCAGAGCTCGAGATAGCGCTCCAGGCGTGCCGAGGAATGCTCCGGTCCCTGGCCTTCACTGCCATGGGGCAGCAGCATGACCAGACCGGACATGCGCAGCCATTTCGATTCGCCGGACGCGATGAACTGGTCGATGATGACCTGCGCGCCATTGGCGAAATCGCCGAACTGCGCCTCCCACAACACCAGCGCCTTCGGCTCGGCCAGGCTGAAACCGTATTCGAAACCAAGCACGGAGGCTTCGGCGAGCGGGCTGTCGATGATCTCGAAGGCCGGCTGGTCTGGGAAAAGCTGGGTCAGCGGCGTATAGCGCGCCTCGGTCTCCTGATCGATCAGGACGGCATGGCGATGGCTGAACGTGCCGCGCCCGCTATCCTGACCTGAGAACCGGATGCCGAAGCCCTCCTTCATCAGCGTGCCGAAGGCGAGCGCCTCGGCGGTCGCCCAATCAATGCCCTCACCCGTCTCGATCGCCTTGCGCTTGGCTTCCATCTGGCGCGCGATCTTCGGGTTCAGGTTAAAATCGGCCGGAACCTCGCAGAGTTTATGGCCGATTTCGGTAATCAGTTCGGGTGATACCGCCGTGGTGCCGCGCCGGTCATCGGCGGTGGCGACGCCAAGCCCGGTCCAGGCACCCTCCAGCCAATCCGCCTTGTTCGGCTTATAGGAATTGGCCGCCTGGAATTCCTGCTCGTAATAGGCCAGCTGGTCGGCGACTTCCTTGTCGAGTTCTTCGGCCGTGGCGATGCCTTCAGCCACCAGCTGCTCAGCATAAAGCTCACGCGTCGATTTCTGCTGGGCGATGGCGCGATACATGATCGGCTGGGTGAAGCCTGGCTCGTCGCCCTCGTTATGGCCATGGCGGCGATAACAGAACATGTCGATCACGACGTCGCGGTGGAAACGCATGCGGAATTCAGTCGCGATGCGGGCGACATGGACGACCGCTTCCGGATCATCGCCATTGACGTGGAAGATCGGCGCCTGCACCGCCTTCGCCACATCCGACGGGTAGGGCGTGAAGCGCGAATAGGCCGGGGCCGTCGTGAAGCCGATCTGATTGTTGACGATGACATGCATCGTGCCGCCCGTGCGATAGCCGCGCAATTCAGCGAGCGCCAGCGTTTCGGCAACGAGACCCTGGCCGGCGAAGGCGGCATCGCCATGCATCAGCAGCGCCATAACCTGGGTGCGGTCGGTATCCTTCTTCTGCGCCTGCTTGGCCCGAACACGGCCAACCACCACGGGATCAACGGCTTCCAGATGCGACGGGTTGGCGTTGAGCAACAGATGGACCTCCGTGCCGTCGAAATCCCGGTCGGCCGAGGTGCCGAGATGGTATTTGACGTCGCCCGAGCCCTGTACATCCTCAGGATTGGCCGAATTGCCCTGGAATTCGGACACGATCGCCTGGAACGGCTTCTTCATCACATTGGCGAGCACGTTCAGACGCCCGCGATGCGGCATGCCGATGACGACTTCCTTCAGCCCCAATTGGCTGCCGCGTTTCAGGATCTGTTCCAGTGCGGGGATCAGCGCTTCGCCGCCATCCAGGCCGAAACGCTTGGTGCCGGTGTATTTCTTGTCGAAGAACTTCTCGAACCACTCCGCCTCGACCAGCCGCGAATGGATGGCGCGCTTGCCGCGTTCGGTGAATTCGGTGCGGTTATCGGTATTCTCGACGCGGTCCTGGATCCAGTCCTTCTGCTCGGGATCCTGGATATGCATGTATTCGATGCCGATATGCCCGCAATAGGTTGCCTGCAGTCGCGCCAGGATGGTGCGCAGGGTCGGCTGTTCCAGCCCCAACTGGTTGTCGAGCAGGATCGGCCGGTCCATGTCGGCCTCAGTGAAGCCATAGCGCGCCGGATCGAGTTCGGCGTGGTATTGCGGCTTCTCGATGCCGAGCGGATCGAGCGTCGCCGCGAGGTGGCCGCGCACCCGGTAGGCGCGGATCAGTGTGAGCGCGCGGAGCGAGTCCAGCACGGCGGATTTGATCGCGTCGGAGCTGGTGGCAG
>CAIZEE010000466.1 GCA_903931835.1 uncultured Elstera sp. | reverse complement strand
TCAGGTTGCTGCGGAGCCCGGGTTCGAGGCGGCTTTAGGTGGTGCGCTCGGCGACGATCTACTGGCGCCGCTCTTCGTCGCCGGGACCAATAAACTCGGTTGGTCGGAGGTTTCCGGCGATATTGTCCCGACCGGTCTGCCGGGGGGCGTGGCCAGCCTGGCGCAACATGTTAAGGCACCCGCCGCGTTGCAGCGCCGGCTCCACAGCATCGGCGTGGTCAGTGATGAGGCGCACGGATTTGCGCTTTGGCCGAAACTCGCCATGGGTCAGCGGCTGGTGTCCCGTAACGGCGATCTGTGGCGCTGGGATGGCTTCCACCGGGCCGCCGGCGCTACTCATGCGACCGCAACACGTCTGACCCAGCGCAATCGCCTGACCTCGCTGGAGGCGGCGAAGGCGGCGGCGGATCAGGCGCGCGCGACGCTCGGTCAAGCGCTGCAGCAGGCTCGTAATGCGGTTGCTGAGGCGCAATCTGACGAGCGGACGGCACGTCAGGAAGAAGCCGCTGCCAACGCCGCCCTCGGAAGTTTGCGCACGCAGCAGGCTCGGCTCGTCAACGAGGCTGCCAATGCACGGGCACGGCTTGCCAGCCTCGACGGCTCACTGACCCGGCTGGCGACCGAGCGGGCGGAGGTCGAGCGTGGATTGGCCGATGCGCAAGGCGGGGCGGGTGGCGTCGATCTGGCGGCAATCGAGGCAGACGTGGCGGCCGGGCGGGATGGCGTGACAGCCTTGCGCGCGGAGTTAGCCGAGGCGGTGGCAACGCTCGATCGGCTGGCGCGCGAGGCGCAGGAACGCGCAAAACGCCTATCCGTGATCGAAATCGACATGAAGGGCTGGAAGACGCGGAGCGATGCAACCGCCGAACGTCTGGCGGATATCGCCGGCCGCCGCCAACGCGCAGTGGCGGAACGCGAGGCCTTGTTGGCCTTGCCGCAACAGATCGCTCAGCGTCGCGAAAAGCTGGTCGTCGAGATCGAGATGGGCGAGGCGCTGCGTCGCGAGGCCAGCGATGCCTTGGTTGCGGCCGAAACCAGTCTCGCGAACCAGGATGGCGCTCTGCGCCAGGCGGAACGTGAGGTTGCGGCGGCACGCGAGGGCCGCATCCGTGTCGAGGCCGAACTTAATCAGGCGATCCGCCACGCGACCGAGGTGGCGCAGCGCATTCAGCAGCGTCTGGAATGCCGGCCAGACCAAGTTCGCGCCGCTGCCGAGATCGGCCCGGATGACGAACTCGGCTCAGAAGAACAGCTTCAGGGAAAGTTCGATCGTCTGTCGCGTGAGCGCGAGACGCTGGGTGCGGTCAATCTGCGCGCCGAGACGGAGGCCGAAGAGGTCGAACAGCAGATCGCGACGCTGGAGGCGGAGAAGAACGAGTTGCTGCAAGCGATCGCCAAGCTGCGCAGCGCCATCGCCGCGCTTAACCGCGATGGAAGGGAACGGCTCCTTGCGTCGTTCGAGACGGTCAACGGGCATTTCCAGGAATTATTCGTGCGGCTGTTCGGCGGCGGCAAGGCGACGCTGGAACTGACCCAATCGGATGATCCGCTGGCCGCTGGCCTGGAAATTCTGGCGAGCCCGCCGGGGAAAAGGCTGCAATCGCTGACACTATTGTCGGGTGGCGAGCAGGCCTTGACTGCTCTTGCGCTGATCTTCGCAGTGTTCCTGACCAACCCGTCGCCGATCTGCGTGCTCGACGAAGTCGACGCGCCGCTTGACGATTCGAATGTCGACCGGTTTTGCTCGCTGCTGGGCGACATTGCGGCCACTACCGGCACACGGTTCCTGGTCGTCACTCATCACCGCATGACGATGACGCGGATGGATCGGCTGTTTGGCGTAACCATGGCGGAACGCGGTATCAGCCAGCTCGTCTCAGTCGACTTGGTGCGCGCCGATCGTCTGATGGCGACGGCATGAGCAACGACGATGATTTCGATGCCAGGCTGAAGCGCGCGCGCGCCGCTCGGGGCATCGAGCCGGCGGTGGAAAAGGAAAATGACGAACAGAGCAAGGCGATGGGAGTCGGCATGCGCATCGGCGTTGATCTCGTGGCGTCGATCGTTGTCAGTGTTGCGATCGGCTATTTCCTCGACCGCTGGCTCGGCACCAAGCCGTGGTTGATGATTGCGTTCTTTTTCTTAGGGGCACTGGCCGGGGGGCTTAGCGTTTATCGGGCTGTCAACGGTCTTGGCGATAGGGTTGGGATTGGCCGCAAACCTCCAGGCGCCAAGTCTTGAGTGTCGGGGTGCGGCACTGTGGCGCCGCTTGCAGCTCAAGACGGATTTGATCTTTTTGCCTAAACCTTGTATTGGCCCGGTCCAAGCAATAGCGCGCGTGAAACGCTCGCCCAGATAACCGTAAAGAGAACCCGTGGAATCACCGCTCGCCCAGTTCAAGATTGAGCCGTTGGTAAACTTCCAACTGGCCGGTTACGACGTCTCGTTCAACAATTCAGCACTGTTCATGGTGTTGGCTGCCACCGTCACGACGCTGCTGATGGTGTTCTCAGTCCGCCGCAACGCGCTGATCCCGGGTCGGCTGCAATCGGTGGCCGAGATGATGTACAGCTTCGTCGCCGATATGGTGAACGACAACGCCGGACATGACGGGATGCGGTATTTCCCCTTCGTGTTCACGCTGTTCAGTTTTGTGCTGCTCGGCAATCTGCTGGGCATGATCCCGTTCGGGTTTACCTTCACCAGCCATATCATCGTGACCTTTGCGCTGGCTTCGGCGATCTTCATCGGCGTTACGATCCTAGGGCTGTTCCGGCATGGGCTGCATTTCTTCAGCCTGTTCTTCCCGAAGGGCGCGCCGCTTCTGCTGGCGCCGCTGATCATCCCGATCGAATTGCTGTCCTATCTGTCGCGTCCGGTCAGCCTGTCCATTCGTCTGTTCGCCAATATGATGGCAGGGCACACGATGCTGGCGGTGTTCTCCGGCTTTGCCGTAACGCTCGGCATCATTGGCGGGCTCGCCCCGCTGGCTCTGATCGTTATCCTGACCGGCTTTGAGTTGTTGGTTGCGGCTTTGCAGGCCTATGTCTTTGCCGTGTTGACCTGCATCTATCTCAAAGACGCGCTCGATCTCCACTAAACCCCTACTCTAAAGAAGGAACATAATCATGGATCTCCAAGCAGCAAAGATGATCGGTGCAGGCCTCGCGGCCATCGGCATGATCGGCGCCGGCATCGGCGTGGGTAACATTTGGGCGAGCATGATCGCCTCGGTGGCTCGCAACCCGGCCGCGCGCGGTGAAGTCTCCGGCTTCGCGTTCATCGGCTTCGCGGTGACGGAGGCTATCGCCCTCTTCGCCCTGCTCATCGCCTTCCTCATCCTGTTCGTCTAAGCATCCGCTTTTTACGGATAGGTCCAAGTCTATGCCGCAACTCGATTTTACCGTCTTCCCGATGCAGCTGTTCTGGCTGGTCGTCACCTTTGCCGTTTTCTATGTGCTCATGGCAAAGATCGGGCTGCCACGCGTGGGTGCCGCCCTCGACGCCAGGGCTGCGAAGATAGACGGTGACCTGGCTGCGGCGACCGCTGCCCGCGATCAGATTGCGGCCCTTGCTGAGGCGCATGAAAAACGCATGGCGGAGGCCCGCGAGCAGTCGCGTGTCATTCTGAAAGCCGCCTTTGATGAGATGCAGGCTGAGGCGTCCAAGCGCGAAGCGGAGATTTCGGCACAGCTTGGTGCCGAGGCCAAGGCCGCCGATCTTCGGATTGCCGAAGCGAAGCATCAAGCGCTCGGTCAGCTCCGTGACGTCGCGGCCAGTGCTGTCGCCTTGGCGACCACGCGGCTGATCGGCGATGAGATTCCCGAGGCTGAGATCAATGCCGCCGTGGATCGCGTCATTGGGGGGCGTCGCTAATGGCCGAGTTGCTGCATAACCCGGAAATCTGGGTGCTGATCGGATTTTCGCTGTTCGTCGTCCTCGTGTTCAAGCCGGGCAAGAAGGCATTGCTTGGCCTGATCGACACACGCGTCGCCAAAATCCGTCAGCAGTTGGACGAGGCCACATCATTGCGCCGGGAGGCGGAGGCTGCACTGGCCGCCGCACAAAAGCGGCTGGCCGACAGTTCGGCCGAGGCGGAGCGCATGATCACCGACGCCAAGATCGGCGCCGAGCGCAGCCGCCGTGAAGCCTTGACAGAAATACAGGAACTCACGGCCCGCCGCCAGAAGGAGGCGATCGAGAAGATCGCCCAGGCGGAGGCAGGCGCCGTCGATGAAATCCGCCGGCTTGCGGTGGATGCGGCGATTGCCGCCACGCGCAGCTTGCTGGTCGCCCATGTGACCGGTGCGACGGCCGATCGACTGGTTGACGACGCCATCGCCGATCTGCCACAGCGGCTTAACTAACTCGGCTTTTCGGTCTTAGATTTGAGGCAACCATCCGCTGGAAAGCGGATGGTTCCTTATTATTGCGTCTTACGCTTCGCCCGATTGCGGTCGACCTCGTCCTGGTCGAGCTTCAATCCGACCAATACCTGGTACCCGGCAGCGGTTTTGTCCTTCGGGCCCAGCGGAATTTCCTGTTCCAACTGGTCCTTGCCGAAATAAGCGCCCTTGGCGTCCTGGAAGTCGACCGGCAGGTTGAATTCCTGGCGAGCCAGAACCTTGTGCTTGGGATCGACGATGGCGACGAAATAGGTCAGGTCGACATGGCGGGACTTGGATGCTGGGCCGATCACCGCCTTTAGCGCCAAATCCATCAGAACGGTTACTTTGGTCGGATTCCGGCCAACCGCGTCGTCAAAGTCGTAGCGGCATTCGCCGGTGATGCCGGTCAGATCCGCCTGATAGGCGATATCGGTCAAATCGCGCCCCGGGCCGTCGGCGTAATGGGTTTGGTGCGCGGCGTCGGCCAGAAGCGCCACATTCGGGCATGCCGGCCCTTGCTCCTCAGGTCCGAAGATAGCGCTGCAACCGCTGAGCAATAGCGTCAACCCCGCGCCTGAAAGCTTTGTCTGCCAACCCTTCATGAACCTGTACGCTCCTGCATGTCGAAGCCGGAGGGCCTCAATCGCGTTACCTCTTACCGTCCCCGGCGGATTTATTCTATACTGGGCTGCGCCAAAGCCTTATTCACATTGTGCGACGACGCCCATCCACACCATATTCGTTCAATAGATTCACTTCGGGCGAACCCATGACAGCTTCTTCGATGACCATCCTGCTGGCCGGACCTAGAGGGTTCTGCGCCGGCGTCGACCGTGCGATACAGATCGTCGAACGCGCACTCGCGCAATACGGCGCTCCGGTCTATGTCCGCCACGAAATCGTGCATAACCGCTTCGTCGTCGAAAGCCTGGAGGCCAAGGGCGCCATTTTCGTCGAGGAACTGGACGAAGTCCCGGTCGAGTCGCCGGTGATTTTCTCCGCTCACGGCGTGCCCAAGACCGTGCCGGCCGAGGCGGAGCGGCGCAACATGCTGTATCTCGACGCAACCTGCCCGCTGGTTTCCAAGGTGCATCGTGAGGCGGAGCGGCATTTCGATGAGGATCGCCAGATCATCCTGATCGGCCATGAAGGCCATCCGGAGGTCGTCGGCACGATCGGCCAGCTTCCTGCCGGCCGGGTTTTGCTGGTTGAGGATGTCGATCAGGCCGAGACGATTGAGCCGGAACACGCGGATAACCTCGCCTATATCACGCAGACCACTTTGTCGGTCGACGACACGGCAGAGGTTGTCGCGGTGCTGCAGCGCCGCTTCCCAGCCATTCGCGGCCCCAAGACAGACGATATCTGCTATGCGACGACCAATCGCCAGCAGGCGGTCAAGGCGATCGCGGCACGCTGCGACATGATGTTCGTCATCGGCTCGCCCAATTCATCCAATTCGCGCCGCCTGGTGGAGGTTGCCAGCCGGGCCGGTTGCCCGCGCGTGCAGTTGATCCAGCGCGCCGACGAGATCGATTGGAGCGACCTTAACGGTGTCGGCTTTCTCGGCCTGACAGCGGGCGCCTCCGCTCCAGAGAGTCTGGTGCAGGAGGTGGTTGTCGCGGTCAGCCAGCGCTACACCGTTTCGGTCGAAGAGGTCGCGGTCAGCGTTGAGGATGTCGTGTTCAAACTGCCGCGCGCGCTTGCCGGCTAACGGTCGTCCATGGCGGTCTATACCGAGGTCGCGGACGACCAGCTACGCGACTTTCTCGCAGCTTATGGCATTGGCGAGCTGATCTCCTCGACCGCGATTGCCGAAGGCGTTGAGAACTCCAATTTCCTGGTTCGCACGACCGCTGGCCGATACATCCTTACCCTCTATGAGCGGCGTGTCCGGCGTGACGATCTGCCGTTCTTTCTGGGCTTGATGGAGCATTTATCGGCGAAGGGCGTTGCCTGTCCGCTGCCGCTTAAGACCCAGGATGGCACTATGCTGCGGGAGTTATGCGACCGGCCGGCGGCGGTGGTGAGCTTCTTAGACGGCGCACAGGCGCGGCCGATCGAGGCTGTGCATTGTGCGGCACTCGGCCGGGCGACGGCCGAGCTTCATCGGGCCGGGATGGATTATCCGCTGCGCCGCGCCAATTCGCTGTCGCTCGCGGGATGGCGGGAAATCATCGACCGGGTGCGCGAGGCTGCTGACACGCTGGCACCCGATCTGGCGCAGGTCATAGAGGCGGAATGGGCGTCGTTGGAAGCGCAGTGGCCGGGCGATCTTCTCACGGGCGTCATCCATGCCGATCTGTTTCCCGACAACGTGTTTTTCAGTGGCTCTGCGCTGACCGGGATCATCGACTTCTATTTTGCCTGCACCGACGCGCTCGCCTATGATTTGGCGGTCTGCCTGAATGCTTGGTGTTTCGACGCGGATCATCAATTCGATCCGGCCAAGGCGCAGGCGTTGATCGATGGGTATCAGTCGGTCCGGAGATTCGATGAAGCTGAAATCGCGGCATTCCCGATTCTGGTTCGGGGGGCGGCCTTGCGCTTCCTGCTGACGCGGCTTTACGACTGGCTAAACCACCCGGAAGGCGCCTTGGTTCAGCGCAAAGACCCGCTGGAATACCTCAAGAAACTGCGGTTCCATCAGGCGCAGAGTAGTGCTGCCATCTATGGTCTGTCGTGAGCGTCGATCCGGTCGCAGACGGCGAGGAGCGCGTCCAGATTTTCACCGATGGCGCCTGCAGCGGCAACCCGGGGCCCGGCGGCTGGGGGGCAATCCTCCGCTTCAAGGGCAAGGAACGCGAGCTGTCAGGAGGCGAGAACCCGACCACCAATAACCGCATGGAGCTCTTGGCGACGATCCAGGCGCTGGAGGCGCTGTCGCGACCGGTCGCGGTCGATCTCTATACTGACAGCCGCTACGTCTGCGACGGCATCACGAAATACGTCAAGGGCTGGCAGCGTAACGGCTGGAAGACGGCTGATAAGAAACCTGTCAAGAACATCGATCTGTGGGAACGCCTGCTGCAGGCGGTGAAGCCGCACAAGGTTACCTGGCATTGGGTCAAGGGCCATGCCGGCCATGTCGAAAACGAACGCGCCGATCTGCTCGCCCGGACTGGTCTTGAGGAGCATTTGCGGGGGTAAGGCATCAATAGCGGTAACTTTTTGATGTCCCGGCCCGAAATGCCCTGACGAGCAAACATATGGGAAGGATTCGACAATGCCGCGCAGCAACCTGATCATCGCCGGCTTCGGCATCCTTCTCACCGCCCTCGGCGCCACCAGCGCTCTGGCCGATCCCGTCAATCAGATCGACGGTGTCGCCATCCACGGCTTTGATCCAGTCGCCTATTTCACCCTGCACAAGGCAGTGAAGGGCGATCCCGATTTCACTGCAGTCTATGAAGGCGTCACTTATGAATTCGCCTCGCTCAAGGACCAGAAGCTGTTTGAGCTGAACCCGGCGCATTACGTGCCGCAATATGGCGGGTTCTGCGCCTTTGGCGTGTCTGAAGGGGCGAAGGCCGATATCGACCCCCACGCCTTCACGATCAAGGATGGCAAGCTCTATCTGAATTACAGCGAGCAAGTCGGGCACGATTTCGAGAAAAACACCGCCGCCCGAATTGAAAAGGCCGACCACAATTGGTCGGCCGTCTCGCAACAGGACAAAACCATCCGCTAACAGGTGGTCTAGAGCTGACCCAGAATCGTCTCGGCGTTCGAGACTTCAAACGCGCCGGGCTCTTCTACATTGAGCTGCGTCACCACGCCGTTTTCGACCAGCATCGAATAGCGCTTGCTGCGCAGACCCATGCCGAAGGCGGAGAAATCGGCGTCGAGGCCGAGCGCCTTGGCGAAATCGCCATTGCCGTCTGCCAGCATCAAGACCTTGCCGTCGGAGTTCTGGGCCTTGCCCCAGGCTGCCATGACAAAGGCGTCGTTGACCGAAACGCACGCGATCGTATCAACGCCCTTGGCGGTGATGGCATCGAAATGGTCGACGAAGCCCGGGACGTGGCGGGCGGAGCAGGTCGGCGTGAACGCGCCGGGAAGACCAAACACAATAACCTTCTTGCCGCCGAACAACTCGCCGGTGGTGATGTTCTTCGGGCCATCTGCGGTCATGTGCTTCAGGGTGATTTCCGCTATCTTGTCGCCGACTTTGACTGTCATGGTCGCTCGCTCCTCCGGTGTGTATCGCTCGTTTGTAAGCAGAATGCCGCCGCTTGCAAAGCGGGGTTTTGTTACGGCGCGGCGACTGTTTTGAGACCCCCTGCCTCATTCATCGCGCGCACCACATCGCCTGGGCTTAGCAGCTCGGGCAGGGCGATACCCTTTGGGCTGGCCGGGCCGTAAACCGCGTTGAACGGGATGCCGTAGCGTCCGAAACTCGCCAGATAATGGCCGATCGCGGGATCGGGCCTGGTCCAATCGGCGCGCATGGCCACCACATTCTTCTGGCTCAATTTCGACGCCAGCGGTTCCTTGTCGAGCACCGCCAGTTCGTTGACCTTGCAGTTCACGCACCATTGCGCCGTGACGTCGACCACGACGATTTTGCCGCTCGCGACCAGCGTCGCGATCTCGGCTTCGTCGAATTTCCGCCAGATGCCCGTCTCAGCCACGTTGGACGATGCGTCCGGCACGCCGGCCAGACTGATCGCGAAGACCGCGATGATCGAGGCGATGACGACGGGACGGGTGAAGCGCAGGCGCCGCAACCCCTCGAACGCCAGCGTTGCTGCCATGATGGCGAGTGCCGCAGCAACACCAAGAGTGCCCCAAAATCCGACGAAGATGTTGAGCACGGACAGCAGCCACAGGGCTGTCGCCATCAACAGCGCTCCCAGCACGCGCCGGAGCGTGATCATCCACTTGCCGGGTTTTGGCAGAAGCCGGGCAAGGCCCGGGAACAGGGCGACGACCAGATAGGGGGCGGCGAAGCCGACGCCAAGCGCTGTAAAGATCGATAATATCTCGACCGGTCCGGCTGACAGGGCAAATCCCAGCGCCGTGCCGACCAGCGGCGCCGAGCACGGTGTCGCCAGCAAGGTCGCAAAGGCGCCGGACAGAAAGGCATTGAAGATCTGATGCTTGCTTTCCGTCGAGCCAATGCTGTTGAGGAAGCCCGGCAGGTTCAACTCCAGCCGGTCGAACAGGCTGAGCGCAAATAGCACGAGCAGCAGCGCCATGGCGGCCAGGAACCACGGCTGCTGGAACTGAATGCCCCAGCCGACCGAGGCGCCGACCGCGTTCAGAACGATCGCCAGCGTAGCCAGCACCAGGAAGGAGACGACGATGCCGCCGGCTGTCGCGAGGAACCCCACCCGCATCTCGCGCTGTTCCATCCCGGCATGTCGGGCCACTGCCAGCAGCTTCAGCGACAGCACCGGCAGCACGCAGGGCATGAAATTCAGGATGAACCCGCCAAGCAGGGCGATCGCCAATATCGCGGCAATGCCGGTTCTGGCGGGCTCTTCCTTCGCTAAGCTCGGATTTGCATTGAATTCAGCGGAGACCTTGTCCGAAACAAGCGTCAGCATGAGGGGCTTGCCGCTCAGCTCGGCGGCACTGGCGCCAGTCAAAGGAACCGACAGGGTTACGGTCCCATCGGGCGTTGTCTCGGTCCTAGCGGCGGCGGCGGAGACGCCCTGGGCTAGATCCTCGACATAGAGATCGGGGTGCTCCAGCTTGGTTTTGACCCCGGACAGGGTGGCGCGCAGGGTCGCGTGGTGTTCATCCTTGGCGATGATGCCAGTGCTGACCAGATGCAGGCCAGTCGCTTGAAGCGTACCCGGCACCGCTGCTTCGGCGTCTGCAATAGCGGTTGCTTGCTCGGTCGGTGCAGACGGGCCGGTCGGGATCGCCAAGGTCAGATCAGCGTGATAGGGCACGCAGATCGCGGCGCAGGCGAGGTAGTCGACTGACGCCTTCAGGGATACCGGTTGGCCGGGGGTCGACAGGGTGAGCTTCGCCGGCAGCACGAAATCGCTGTCATAGCCGAGCGTCTCAAATCCCAGCAGCGTGAAGCGCTGCGGCCTCGGCCATGACAGGGTGGAGGTCGCGATATTGGTCGAGCCGGTCCAATCTACCGTCGCAGGAAACCCGGCGTCGCCGGGAGAGCGCCAATAGCTGTGCCAGCCGGCGCCTAAACGAAACTGCAGACCGACGACCAATGCGCCGTCATTGCCGGTCGCCTTGGCCGCTGTGATCAGCCGGACAGCAGCGTGGTCATTGCCAACCCAGGCGCTTTGTGCCGCAGCATCGCCTGCCGTCGCCAGGTTCAGCCACACTGCGAGCAGTAAGAGGCCTAGGGTTGTTCCTGCCCATCGCCGTGCCAACCGGTAGGTCATGTCTCTCGTCCCTTCCAGCCGGATTTGGCTGGCGTGATGTGGCTGACTATTTTGTCAGGACGCCATTTCTGTCGCTGTATCAAGCGCTCGTGTCCCTATATAATACTTTGATGACAGGCGGGAAGGCGGCGGTGCCGCCACAGGTCAGATTATGATGGCAGACGAGTGCGAAGCGATGGACGACGAACCGTCGGGCGACTATCTCAGCGGCAAGATTTTGATCGCCATGCCGCGCATGAGCGATCGACGCTTTGCCAAAACGGTTATTTTCCTCTGCGTGCATAGACCCGATGGCGCGATGGGCCTGGTCGTCAACCGCCTTGCCGGCAGCCTGACCTATGGCGAGTTGCTAAACCAGCTCGAAATCGAAAGCCCGGTGCAAAACGACGACCGCCCGGTGCATTTCGGCGGTCCGTTGGAAACCTCACGCGGATTCGTGCTGCACACGACCGACCGGATGGAGGAAGGCACGCTGGTGGTCGATGAGGAGATCGGTCTGACCTCCACCACCGATATCCTGCGGTCGATCGTTGCCGGTGACGGCCCTCAGCAAAGTCTGCTGGCGCTGGGCTATGCCGGTTGGGGGCCGGGTCAGCTTGATGCGGAGCTGCAGGCCAATGCCTGGCTCTGCGTTGCCGCCGATGATGCGCTGTTATTCGACCGCGACGTCGACACGAAATGGCATCGCGCCATCGCCAAACTCGGCATCGACGTCAATATGCTGTCGGCTGAGGCCGGCCGCGCTTAGGCTCAGCCCGCCTGGATGCGATGTCGCCAGCGGCTGCGGATGAACCATGCCGCTCCGACCAGAATAACCAGAATAATGACCGCGTCGAAACGGTGCAGAATCGTCTTCAGCGCCGGATCGCTCTCCCAACGCTCGCCCAGAACGCCGCCGACATAGGCAAGGCCGAAGCACCACGGCCAGGAGCCTAGAAACGTGTAGAGATGAAAGCGCCAGATATTCATGCGCGCGATCCCGGCGGGCAGGGCGATGAAGGTGCGCACGACCGGCAATAACCGGCTTAAGAACACGGTGATGCTGCCGAACCGGCCGAAGAAGCGCTCGGCCAGATCGAGATCGGTGGTGCTCAATAGGACATAGCGGCCCCATTTCTCCACCGCTTTGCGCCCGCCCGTGGCGCCGACTGCATAGGCGACGGCGGAGCCGATATTGCAGCCGACAGCGCCGGCGGTCGCGACCCAGATCAAATCGAAGCGTCCGGTATGTGCGAGGTAGCCAGCAAACGGCATGATGATTTCGGACGGCAGCGGGATACAGGCCGATTCGATCGCCATCAACAGCGCGACGCCGACATAGCCGATTGAGTCGATCACCTGGATGATCATTCCGGCAAGAAATTGGATGATGTTTTCGAGCACGAGAAAAGGGCGCCTTTATCGGGGGTGAATGCTGTGCCGCGTTCTACACGCTTCGCCGTCGCTCAGGAAGGAGCGAATGCGTGGATCTGGCCGCGTTCGAATGCCGGCTTGAAGAGGCGGCCCGCGACGGTCAGCTCTGGTGGTGCCGCGCCGAGAACAACG
Source organism: uncultured Elstera sp. (assembly GCA_903931835.1). GTDB lineage: Bacteria > Pseudomonadota > Alphaproteobacteria > Elsterales > Elsteraceae > CAIZEE01. Next base: position 245 of record CAIZEE010000466.1, on the reverse strand, counting down.
ATGATTTCAGGGGCGAACGGGCCGAGCGGATAGGCGCTTGGGACCAGATCATGGCCGGGGCTGACGTTTTCGATGCGATAGGCTGTGTCGGTATGACGCTGACGGATCAGGAAAAGCCAGGGGTCGCCGATATCCATGCCGGGGAAAGAGCCGATCTGGGTGGCGCCGCGAGGGTCCAGGAACTCGAATACCGCGTCCATCGGCGCCTCGAATTCGGCGGCATCGGCGAAGGCGGTGGCGAAGCG
>CAIZEE010000465.1 GCA_903931835.1 uncultured Elstera sp. | reverse complement strand
GGTGAAGGCCAGCGCCTGTGCCGGATCATGCGGCCCCGGCATCTGCGCCAACAGCCGGTTCATCCAGCCATCCGTCGTGCGCGCGTGTCCGGGCGTGCCGTTTTCCATGAAAAGCTGCGCGTCGAAATGCGAGCGGGTCGGATCGGGCGAGCCGCAGGCATGGACGAAGGCGAGGTCGCCTTGGCTCCAGATCGGCATTAACCCGCTGAGGGCCGGATGCAGGCCGAAATAGCGGTCGAGCGGCAGCACACCCTGGTCATCGCCGGTCGGTTTTGCGATGGCGATGGTCGGGCGCGCATCGTAATAGGCCTGGTCGGCATAGGGTACGACGATGTTCAATCCGTCGACGGCGCCGCGCAGCAAGATGACGACAAGCCGCTTATTGCCGGCATTTGGGACTGTTTCAGCCGCCCAGCCGCTGCGCCCGACCGGGAACAGGGCTGCCCCTGTTGCCAGGGCTGAAAGCGCCAGAAAGCGTCGTCTATCCATCTCATCGACCTCAGGGTTAGTGATGCAGGAACTCAGGGGAACCCAGCACAAGGGCTGCTTGCAGGGCGGGCGGCGCTGCGTTGATGGCATCGATCGTAGCACCCGATAATTCAGGGGCGATCACGGCCAGCAGGTCGCTGGTCACAACCGGTGTCGGCTGCGGCTGCGGCTTTTGGTCGGGCACGCGATCAACCGGGAAGCGATCGGCGGCGAGTGCGGTGGCAAAACCGATCCGCCGGTCAAGCGCGTCGGGGCTCAGCCACGCCTCGGTCGTATTCTTATAGCCATCCGGCGTGGCGCAGCCATAAAGCGCCTCGCCCCATTCGTTCAGCGTACCGGCGACGGGTCGCAGATTGACCACCGGTGTGCCGGCCAGACGGATCGATGAGACGACATATTGCAGCGGTGTCTTGTATTTGGCGCCGAGATTGGACGGGTCGCGGAACTGCCGGCTGGTCAGCAAGGTCTTCATCACCGCGCGGATATTGCCGTCCGTCTCCAGATAGCGCTTGGCCAATTGCTCGACGAGCTCCGGATCGGGTTGGTCGGCGACGAAATACTGGGCAAGCTGATAGGCCAGATGATGCGCCGTCGCCGGGCTGCGCGCCAGCATGTCGAGCGCGATCTCGCCTTCCTGGATGCCGCTGCCTCTGATGGTCTGGCCTAAAAACACCTTATCGCCGAAATCATGATGTTTGGCGTCGAACAGGAAGCCGTTGGTCGCACCGGCAACATCCTCCTGCCGGATCAACCGCCACCCGGTCAGGATGCGCGCCAGCGCCACCACGTCGTTCTGAGTGTAGCCGCCATCGACGCCGAGCGTGTGCAGCTCCATCACCTCACGGGCGAAATTCTCGTTCAGGCCCTTGGCATTGCCGTTTTTCGGGCCGGTTTCCGGCGCGATATTCTGCTCGTTATCGAGATAAACCAGCATGGCAGGATGCCGCGCCGTCGCCTCCAGCAAGTCGCGGAACCGGCCGAGCGCGAACGGCCTGATCGCGGTCGCTTCGTAATTGCCGACCCAGACCTTGATCTGGTTCTTGGAGGAGGCGACATTGAAGTGGTTGTACCAGAAATCGACCATCACTTCCTGAAGCTGGCGCGGGCTATAGACCGCGCGTAGCAACCGCGCCTGCATGGCTTGCTCAAGCGCATTGTTTTCGCGCTGGCGGGCTTCCTTCTTCTGGTCCTCCGTCGGCTTCTCACCCTTGGCGAGACCAGGGACACGCGACAGCTGCCACAGCTGCGCCGTGTCCAGTTTCAGCGTGTCCAGCGCGTCGAGCCTGGTCTTGAGCTCCGCCGGCAGCGGCAATGTCTGCGGGGCCAGTTGCTCGTCGATATAGCGGTCGAGGCCGATCGTCCGCACATGGGCCAGATCAGCCGCATTGGGGCCGAAGGAGATGCGATCGAGCAGATGCAGCGCCTGTATGTCGAACGATGCTGAAACGGCAGCGGGTTCGGTGGGAACGGCCGGTATGGGTGGGACGACCGCGCCTGGCGGCGGGGCAGGCGCCGCTACCGCTGCCACAG
>CAIZEE010000464.1 GCA_903931835.1 uncultured Elstera sp. | reverse complement strand
TATAAACTCGAAACCTCCGTTGTTCAGACGGAGTCTTACTTACTTACAGAATGCGCGAACAAGGCAAGGTCTCAACCAAACAAGACCGCCGCCCGCGCATCCCTTTCCGACAGATCAACAATGTCAAATAACGCTGGCTCTCGGAGACGCTAAAGAACGGCCAAATCGACCAATCTTCAGACACCCCCCTGAACCGGAGGCCGGCTTATACGCCCGGGGTGGAGAGACTGTCAAACGCTAAATTGCATATTCGTGACGGCCTGACGCTCCGCCCTGTGGAAATGCCGTGAGCCTAGACGAACGGTGCCGATCGGACGGGTGCCGTTAACGAAAATCAATTTGACACGCAGACTCCGACCCCGCATCTTCACGACGGCATAGATCAATATCTACGGACGCATTTGACTGCGTCGTGACAGCAACACTGTAACAATATTGAGGCGATCGCCAGCTAATGAAAACTAAAGTTGCTGTCGTTTCCTTGGCCTGCCTGGTAATCACTGTTGCCATTGTCGCCCGCTCTCACCGGAATGCTGAGACATCTCTTTCTTCGACTAGCCGGCACCCCGCTATCACATCGATTTCAGCCATGCCGGACGATGCCGCACGGTTCGTCGCGATGCAGCGCGCGGCCGATAATTGGGTTGCCGCCGGCACCCAGACGCAGGCGAGCCGGGATTTCGAGACGGTGCATAGCGGGGATACGCTGAGCACAGTGCTGACCCGCGCGGGCATCAGCGCCAATGAGGCGGAGGCCGCGATCACCGCCCTGCACAAGATCTATAATCCGCGCGACCTTAAACCCGGCATGCAAATCAGCGTCGACCGCGCCCAGGATGACGACCAGCCGGCGCATCTGATCCTGGCGGGGCTGGTGTTCCAGGCCGGGGTCGAGCGCGATGTCGAGGTCAAGCGCGACCATAAGAAAGGCCCGTTCGAGGCGACATCCCATCCGCGCAGCCTGACCAAGGTGATCGGCCGAAGCACCGCCGAGATCAATTCCAGCCTGTTCAAGGCCGGTGTCGCCGCCGGCACGCCGACCGAGATCCTGTTCCAGATGTTCCGCAATTTCGCCTATGACGTCGATTTTCAGCGCGATCTGCAGCCGGGCGATCAGTTCGACGCGGTCTATGACCAATGGACCGATGAAGCGGGCCATGTCGTGCGCACCGGGCAACTCCGCTACGCCTCGCTGACCCTGTCGGGCAAGGTGCTGAAGATCTATCGGTTCGAGACCGGCGACGGCATGGTCGAGTATTTCAATGAGAAGGGCAGCTCGGTCAAAAAGGCGCTGCTGCGCACGCCGGTCGACGGCGCCAAGCTGACGTCTGGCTTCGGCATGCGCAGCCACCCGATCTTGGGCTATACCGCCATGCATCGCGGCGTCGATTTCGGTGTGGCGAGCGGCACGCCGGTGATGGCGGCGGGCGACGGCGTGGTCGATCAGATCGGCAGCAATGGCGGCTATGGCAACTACATCCGCCTGCACCACAACACGCAATACGGTACCGCTTACGCGCATTTAAGCGCCTTCGCCCACGGCCTGCATCACGGCAGTGTGGTGCATCAGGGTGAGATCATCGCCTTTTCCGGCTCGACCGGATTGTCGACCGGGCCGCATCTGCATTTCGAAGTGCTGGTCAACGACAAGCAGATCAATCCGCTGTCGGTCAAGCTGCCGACCGGCCGGCAATTGGAAGGGGC
>CAIZEE010000463.1 GCA_903931835.1 uncultured Elstera sp. | reverse complement strand
GCTGGGGGCGGATCGGATCGGGTTGTCGCTGACCGAAGAGGACCAGTTGGAGCCGGAGCAATCGACGTCGGCGATCGTGCTGCATCATCCGCAGGCTAAGTATTTCTCGGTTTAGGGCAGCGGCTTACGACGCCTTTTTCTCCGCAGCCAAGGCAGCAAGAGCCAACCTCGGTTCGCGTGCCACCACACGCAGCAACGCACGGGCTGCCGGGTCCGGATGCACGCGTCCTTGTTCCCAATTGCGCAGCGTCGCCACAGGAATCGTCAAGGCAGCGGCAAACTCAGTTTGGCTCATGCCGAGCTGGGCGCGAATTCGGGCAGGCTGAAGATCTTCGACGAAGGCGCCGAGGTCGGCGTCAGGATCCTCGCCGTCTTCAATCATGTGACGCGCGATATCCGCCTCCGTCGTCGCCTCAATCTTGCTGCGATCAGCTTGCGGCCGAGATGCCCTGATTTCGTCCAGCGTCATGCGAGCCATAATGCACGTTCCTTCTTATTTGCCTTTCGGGCTGAAATTATCCACCTGACGTCATGGCGATCAGTAAAGATGACGGCCAAGATGACTCCACCGACCTCGCCGATCGCTTTGACCCGCATCTCGCCGTAATCCTTACGATCGTCGATCTGGGTCAGAACAGACCCTGCGAATATGAGCGCCGCGAAGTCAAAGCCAATTCCGCGCTCGCGCAGATTCCGCTCGTGCTTCGCGTCGTGCCAATCGAAGATCATTATTGATGATACGCTTAGAGCGTAGGGCGGTCAATGCGCGACTACGCTTGAAGCGCAGCCGACTAATCCTTGCGATAGACCGCAATCACCTTATAGCCAAGCCCGCTATCCAGAATTTCATCGGGGGTCGGCGGGGTCGATAGCGGCGTTGTCACGCCCGCGAGCGTCGCCGCACTTGCCACCATATCCGGTGTGAACCGCCGGACATGACCAAGCTCGCTTAAGATCGTCTCGGAGTTCAGGCAGGTGAAACCTTCGCTCGCCATGAAGCTGGTCAGCGTGTGGGGCGTGAAATAATTGAAGTGGATCAGGCCGTTATAAAGCGGGTCCTCGTCCCAGCGCAGCAGACCGGACAGGCTCGCACCGTTCGGGATCTGGATGAAGAACAGTCCGCCATCCTGCAGCACCGTGCAGACGTCGCGCACAAAGCGACGCGGATCGGGCAGATGTTCCATGATGTCGAGGCAGGAGACCATCGAGAAGGTCTCTGCCTCAAACAGATCGGCGGTGAACATCGCGTGCTTCACCGCATGGCCGCGTTCGATCGCAATCGCGGCCGATGCCTCGTTCATCTCAACGCCGTCGCTGACCCAACCGAATTTGGCTGCCGCCTCGATAAACCCGCCGATCGAGCAGCCGATGTCGAGATGGCGCCCCCGCACCCCGACATAGGGTTCGACCGTCTGCAGCTCATAGGCGTAGCGGCGCGAGGAATAATACTGATAGGTCTCGGATGTCAGGAAGCTGATATGGGTCGTGCTCCAGATCTCGTCCCATTTGGCATCGCCGCCCAAAGTCGGTCGCGCCATCGCCGGCGTGTACCAGAAGCCGCAATCGCCGCATTCCTCGATCGCGATATAGTATTTCAGCATCAACGGCCGATTGCCGCCGCCCCCGCCGCAATGCGGGCAGGCGCGCGTC
>CAIZEE010000462.1 GCA_903931835.1 uncultured Elstera sp. | reverse complement strand
GCTCGTGCCAAGACGATGGAGCCCAAAGTGCCGGGCGGCAGGAATACGATTTGCCCATCGTTGAGATGCGGTGCGGCGGCGTGGGCGAGGTCGTCATGGACAGTGGCGGGCAGCGGGATCACAACGATCCGGGCCTGGGACAGCGCTTCAGCGAGCGATGCCGTCGGATGGGCAATCCGGACGGTGCGCGCGCCCTTGGCGTCGGTCACGGTAATGCCGGCGCTGTCTTTCAGCGAGGTGATCGCGGCCCCGTCGCGCCGCCAGAACCAGACCTCATGTCCATTCTCACTCAGCTCTGCCGCAGCGGCGTAACATCCATGGCCGCCGCCCAATACCGCTACTTTCATCCAGCCGCTCTCTCACATCCGGTCATCGATCGCCGCGATCCTGCGCGATCGGCAGCACCGAAGACTATCCGATACGAGAAGGCGTGCGCCGTAAACCGTCAGGTATCGAGCGTGCGGCGGGCGAAGCTCTCGATATAGTCCATTAGCCGGTCGGAATTCCGTGCGGCCCCTATCGCATCGCGCCGGACGATCGCTTCGCAAACTTCTGCGTGGAGATTGGCGCAAAGCGGCAGATCGGCCGCTTCCTTGTAATGCTGATACCAGAACCGCCGAGATAGCGAGCTCATGCTGCCTAGCGCGCGCAGGGCAAACTCATTGCGCGCAGCCGCGACGACCAACTCATTAAAGGCCCGATCGAGGCGCATGAAGGCGATGTCGTCGGCGCTGTTTGCTGCCAGACGCATGCTACGGGCGATATCAGCGAAGGTCTCGATCTCGCTATCGCTCGCCCGCTCCGCCGCGAGGCCGGCAACCAGATTTTCCAAAACCCGCCTGGTCTCAAGCAGGCGCAACTGGCTGCGCAGATTGATCTCCGACACCAAAATGCCGCGCCGGGGCAAAACCGCCAGCAGTCCGTCGCGGCCGAGCCGTTGCAGGGCCTCGCGCACCGGCGTGCGGCCGATGCCGAGCTGCTTGACCAGCACCTGTTCGCTCAACACGGTTCCTGGCGCCAGCTTCAGCGTCGCGATCATTTCCTCAAGCTGAAGATAGGCCTTATCGGTCAACGACATGTCGTCGGCAGGCATGGCGACGCTGCGGGCGGACGCGACGCGACGCGCTGCCACCGGCCTTGCTTCTTTCACTGCTTGAACCATGCGCCCCTCAAAGGCCCGATTGGACCCTGACCGGGATGTATCACAGCGGAGCCTATCGACGAAGCTGATCAACTGATATATCTTCGATATGTTAGAGATATGTGAGACGACGAACAAGAAACTTAAAATGACGGGGAGGTCAGTATGGCAGGCGGGATCGCATCTTCCGTTGGCAAGGTAACGGTACTCGACGCGGCCAAATCGCGTGACGTGGTCATGGAGGATGTATTGATCGCGGCCAGGCTCGAACGCCTGCCGATGACCGGGTATCAGCGCAAAATCTTCGCCATCATCGCGACGGCGTGGCTGTTCGATTCGATCGATCTCGGATCCCTCACCTTCCTGCTGGGTTCAATCCGCAAGCAGTTCGAACTCACCCCCTACCAAACCGGATTGCTGTCGAGCATGAGCTTTGTCGGCATGTTCTTAGGCGCGGCCTTGTCCGGCATGGCGGCCGACCGATTCGGTCGCAAGCGCGTGTTTCAGATCAGCATGATCTTTTGGGGACTGGGCAGCTGTGGTGCGCCTTCGCCCCCGACGCGATGACGCTTGCCTATGCGCGCCTGCTGCTCGGCTTCGGAATGGGCATGGAGTTTCCAGTCGCCCTGGCAATGGTGTCGGAGTTCCTGCCCGCAGCCACAAGAGGCCGCTACATGGCGATCATGGAGGGCTTCTGGCCGCTCGGATTCATTACGGCCGGTCTGCTAAGCTTGGTTCTGCTAAACTATTTCGATTGGCGCGCGGTGTTTATTGCGCAAGCCATCCCGGCCCTGTTCTTGTTCGTCGTCCGCTTCCTGGTGCCGGAATCGCCACGTTGGCTGGCCGATCGCGGTCATCACGCTGAAGCGGAAAAGGTGATGGGTGAGATTGAGACCCAGGTTCAGGGGAGGCTCGGCGGTGCCGCCCTGCCGGCACCGCAGCCCTTGCCCGCGCAAATTCGGCAGGACCGCAAATTCTCGTTCCTCGAGATCTGGAGCAAGACCTATGCGCCGCGCACGGTGATGATCTGGCTCACTTGGTTTTTCGCATTGCTCGGTTTCTACGGCCTGACCACCTGGATCGGCGCGCTCCTGCAGGATG
>CAIZEE010000461.1 GCA_903931835.1 uncultured Elstera sp. | reverse complement strand
CGTCCGCCCTTCCCACCCTTCACCGCATAGTCTGCAGTGTTCTAAATGACGGATGGGTCGGGGATTGCAGCACCGGTGTCGATGGCAGCGTCTAGCGAAGCCGCTGCCGCTTCGACGGCGATCGCAAACGCTTCGTCCAGCGTATCACCAGCCGAGAAACAGCCCGGCAGATCCGGGACAACGACTGCAAAGGCGGTATTGCTGGTACCCGGTTCAATCGCTATGGGATTATATGCATGGGAACCCCTTAGATAATTGTCCGCCTCAATGCCCACCACCGCCGTCATGACCTGAATGACCGCTCTCCGAACCGCCGGCTTCACCGCTGCCGCCAAATTGCCACCCGAGTCCTGACTCATAAAAGCCATTGGCGGACGAAGGCTTTGTCGCGGACCACCGGAGGAATTCAGACCGAGCTTCCTTATATGGCGTGGGATTTCGAAGCCCAGGTAAGAGCGTGTTGAATGCATCCTCAGGCAGGAACATCGCGTATCCGAAGACGATATAAGCGGTATCAAGCCCTAGGCGCCCGACCGCTGCCTTAATCTGTGCGGCCGTAAAATGTTCACTTGCGCCGTAATCACGATATAGCCGCTTTGGGAGTTCGCGCGCGTATCGTCGGATTGCCCATTCCCGTCGCAAGGCGGATAGAAGCTTCATCCTTCTTCATCCCGGAGCACTTTCAATCGACGCAGATTACGCGAGCGCTTACGATGCCGCCAGCCGAATGCAGGAGACCACCCATGTCCCGTCCGCCCGTCCCACCTTTCACCGCCGAGACCGCAGCGCAGAAGGCGCGCATGGCGGAGGATGCCTGGAACAGCCGTGATCCGGCCCGTGTCTCGCTGGCCTATACGGAGGATAGCCGGTGGCGCAACCGCGCGGAGTTTTTACAAGGTCGCGAGGCGATTGTCGGCTTTCTGACGCGGAAATGGAGCCGCGAGCTTGACTATCGGTTGATCAAGGAGGTCTGGACCTTCGCGGATAACCGGATCGCCGTGCGCTTTGCCTATGAATGGCATGACGATAGCGGCCAATGGTTCCGCTCCTACGGCAATGAGAATTGGGAATTCGACGATCAGGGGCTGATGCGCCTGCGTATCGCCAGCATCAACGATCTGCCGATCACAGCGGCCGACCGCAAATATCACTGGCCGCTTGGGACCCGTCCGGCGGATCATCCGGGTTTGAGCGAACTCGGTCTCTAGGCTTGGGTCTACACAGCTTCGACCCCATATCCAGGCTGACCATCTAAGGAATCGCCAGTGCCGCCGTCGCCTCCCGCCTCCCCGCAAGATCGCGAAAAAAGCCGCGATTTCTCTCAGCTTCTCTCCATGCTGCATTACCTGAAACCGTATCGCTGGCGCGCGGTTGGGGCCGGGATCGCGCTGCTCATCGCGTCCGGCACGGTACTCGGCCTGGGTGCCGGCTTGCGCTATCTGGTGGATCAGGGGTTCGGGGCGGGGGATGCCACGCTGCTGGATCAGGCATTGGTCATCCTGCTCGGCGTCGTCGCACTGCTGGCGGTCGCAACCTATTGCCGCTTCTATCTGGTCAGCTGGATCGGCGAGCGTGTGGTGGCCGATATCAGGCGGGACGTGTTCGACCATGTGATCACGCTCGATCCCGGTTTTTTCGAGCAGGTGCGCACGGCGGAAATCCTGTCGCGCCTCACCACCGACACCGCGATCGTTCAGGTTGTGGTCGGCACCTCCGTCTCCGTCGCCTTACGGAACACGCTGCTGCTGATTGGCGGGTCGGCGATGCTGATGATCACCAGCCTGAAGCTGACCTTGCTGGTCTTCCTGGTGGTGCCGCTGGTGCTGATCCCGATCCTGACCTTCGGCCGGCGTGTGCGCGGCTTGTCGCGGTCGTCGCAGGACCGGGTGGCCGATCTTGGCATCTATATCGACGAATCGCTGTCGGCCATCAGAACGGTTCAGGCTTTTACGCATGAGGCGGAGGATCGCCGGGATTTCGGCGCCCATGTCGAACGCGCCTTCGATGTTGCGCGTTCCAGGATCAAGGCGCGCGCGATGCTGACCGCGATCGTCATGCTGTTGATCTTTGGCGCAATCAGCGTGATTTTCTGGATCGGCGGGCATGACATGCTGGCCGGGCGGCTGTCGGGCGGCGATCTGACCGCCTTCGTCTTTTATGCGGCAGTCGTGGCAGGCTCGGTCGGCGCCATCTCAGAGGTGATCGGCGATCTGCAGCGTGCCGCCGGCGCCAGCGAACGCCTGCTCGAATTGCTGCGCACACGGCCTGCGATCGCACCGCCGGCGAGGCCTTTGGCGCTGCCGAGCCCGGCACAGGGTGCTGTGCGCTTCGAAAACGTCACCTTCCATTATCCGACCCGGCCGGACCGCTCAGCACTGGAATCGCTCACCCTCACCATCGAGCCCGGCCAGTCGGTCGCCCTCGTGGGCCCCAGTGGTGCGGGCAAGACGACATTGTTCCAGTTGCTGTTGCGCTTCTATGATCCCGAACAGGGCGTCATCCGCTTCGACGGGGTCGATCTGCGAGAGCTCGATCCGCAGGATCTGCGCCGCCGCATCGGTCTGGTCGCCCAGGACCCGGTGGTGTTCGCTGGTTCAGTCCGCGACAATATCCGCTACGGCAAGCCGGACGCGAGCGAGGACGAAATCCGCGCGGCGGCAGAGGCCGCCTATGCGACCGAGTTCATCGACCTGCTTCCCGCCCGCTTCGACACCGAATTGGGCGAGCGCGGCGTGCGCCTGTCCGGCGGCCAGCGTCAGCGCATCGCGATTGCGCGGGCCATCCTGCGCGATCCGGTTCTGCTGTTGCTCGATGAGGCGACCAGCGCGCTCGACGCCGAAAGCGAACGCGCGGTGCAACGGGCGCTGGAACGCCTGATGATCGGACGCACCAGCCTGGTGATCGCCCATCGCCTCGCCACCGTGATCTCGGCGGATCGCATCGTGGTGATCGACCAGGGTCAGATCATCGCCGAAGGGACGCATGCGCAATTGATGCGCGAGAACGGGCTCTATGCGCGCCTGGCGCAGATGCAGTTCTCCGATCATCCGGGCGACATGCCGGCGGTTGAGGCGGTTTAAGTTTTCTGCCGATATGCTAGGCTTTTCGGCATGTCCGATGTCATTCTCGCCACCTGGGAGGCCATAGCGGAACACCCGCTCGACATTCGCGTCGTGCCGGATGGCTGCCGCGACCTCATTCTCTGCCTGGCGCCGCGAGCAGCGCCGCATTGGTTTATCTCCGATCTGGATGACCGCACGCGCGTGGTCCGAATGGACCCAGGCGTCCGGCTGATCGGGTTCCGGCTGCGCCCCGGGACGGTGCTGGATCTGGATCGCTTGGCCGGCATGGAACCCGACCCGGAACAGGCCGCCCAGCGGATTCACGATGTCGCCACTCAACCCGCCGCCGTTTCAGAGGCGCTCGACTG
>CAIZEE010000460.1 GCA_903931835.1 uncultured Elstera sp. | reverse complement strand
GGATGGTCCATCTGCCGGAAGGTACGGAAGTGGTGATGCCGGGCGACAACGTGTCGATGCAGGTTGAGCTGATCGCACCGATCGCCATGGATGAGGGGCTTCGCTTCGCCATCCGTGAGGGTGGTCGTACGGTCGGCGCCGGCGTCGTCGCAAAGATCATCGCTTAAGGGAGATACCGGGGCTTTACGAGTGTAGCTCAACTGGTAGAGCACCGGTCTCCAAAACCGGGGGTTGGGGGTTCGATCCCCTCCACTCGTGCCAGCCCTAGGCTTCATGCGGCAGATGATAGAAGTTGATTTGAGAAGATGATGGCGAAGACCACACCAGCCCAGTTCGTCAAGCAAGTGCGCCAGGAGGCCAAGAAGGTCACCTGGCCGACGCGCAAGGAAACAATCGCCAGCACGGCGATGGTTTTCCTGATGGTCGTGTTCGCGGCGATCTTCTTCTTTGTTGCGGATTGGGTGCTCGGCGCCGTTATCCGTCAGATTCTTGGGTTAAGGGGCTGACGATGGCGCAGCGCTGGTATGTCGTGCATGTTTATTCGGGTTTCGAGAAGAAAGTCTCGGCCTCGATCAAGGAACAGGCCGAACAAAAGGGCATGGCCGATCTGATCGGCGACATTCTGGTGCCGACGGAAGAAGTCGTCGAGATCCGCCGGGGTGCCAAGGTCAGTGCCGAGCGTAAGCTGATCCCGGGTTATGTGCTGGTTCATATGGATATGACCGACCAGACCTGGCATCTGATCAAGAATACGCCGAAGGTCACCGGGTTCCTGGGCGGCAAGGGCAAGCCCGTGCCGATCTCGGATACCGAGGCCGAACATATTATCCGCCAGGTCAAAGAGGGTGTCGAACGGCCGCGTCCGTCGATCCGCTTCGAGATCGGCGAGCAGGTCCGGGTCAGCGACGGCCCGTTCACCTCGTTCAACGGCATGGTCGAGGAAGTCGACGAGGAACGCGCGCGGCTCAAGGTTGCCGTGTCGATCTTCGGACGCTCCACCCCGGTCGAGCTCGAGTATGCGCAGGTCGAGAAGGTCTAGAGCCGATCGTGATCAGATGACTTCATCTGGTCGCGTGAATCGGCTCTAAACACAAGTTATGAGAAGGATGCAATTACATCCTTTTCGGGGTCGCAACGAAACGCGCGGGAGGTACGCCAAGCCGTACCGCGCTCCTTCAACGGGACTGAAAATGTCCCAGGTTAGATAGAGGGTATCATGGCAAAGAAGATTACCGGCTATATCAAGCTGCAGGTGCCGGCCGGCAAAGCCAATCCGTCCCCGCCCATCGGCCCGGCTCTGGGTCAGCGCGGTCTGAACATCATGGAATTCTGCAAGGCGTTCAATGCCGCCACGCAGAATATCGAGCAGGGCATTCCCATCCCGGTCGTGATCACCGCCTATGGCGATCGCACCTTTACGTTCGTCACCAAGACTCCGCCGGTCAGCTACTTCCTGAAGAAGGCAGCCGGCATCGACAAGGGTTCGACGACGACGGGCAAGGGTGCGCGCGCCGGTAAGGTATCGATGGAGCAGATCCGCGACATCGCGACCAAGAAGATGGAAGATCTCAACGCCAACGACGTCGAGGCTGCCAGCCGGATGATCGTCGGCTCCGCCCGCTCGATGGGCCTGGAAGTGGTGGAGTAGGGCTGATGGCATACGGCAAACGTCTCAAGAGCGCGTATCAGGACATGGCCCCGCTGGCTACCTATGCGCTGCCCGAAGCAGTCAAGCTGGTCAAGGCCAAGGCGACTGCGAAATTCGATGAAACCGTCGAGATCTCGATGAACCTCAACATCGATCCGCGCAAGGCCGATCAGGCGCTGCGTGGCGTCGTCATGCTGCCGCACGGTACCGGCAAGACCATGCGCGTCGCCGTGTTCGCACGCGGTGACAAGGCTGAGGCTGCCAAGGCGGCCGGTGCCGATCTGGTCGGTGCCGAGGATCTGGCCGAGAGCATTCAGGGCGGCACGATCGATTTCGATCGCTGCATCGCCACGCCGGACATGATGGCCGTTGTTGGCCGTTTGGGTAAGGTTCTGGGTCCGCGCGGCCTGATGCCGAACCCCAAGCTCGGCACCGTCACCGCCGATGTCGCCGAAGCCGTTAAAGCGGCCAAGGGCGGCCAGGTTCAGTTCCGTGCCGAGAAGGCGGGCATCGTGCATGCCGGTGTCGGCAAGGCGAGCTTCTCCGAGGAAGCGCTGGTCGACAATATCAAGGCGTTCGTGGACGCGATCAATCGCGCCAAGCCGACCGGCGTTAAGGGAACCTATATCAACAAGATCAGCCTCAGCTCGACCATGGGTCCCGGCTTCAAGCTCGAAGCCGGCGCGGTCCAGTCAAGCTAAGGGTTTTTAGAAATTCCGCCGTCAGTACCCGCAAGGGTGCAGGCGGCGGCGTCACCTGTCCGTGACTGTGGGTGCGTCAGTCTGAGGGGAAACCCAAGGGCGGCTTAATTTCCCGCATGAGGCAGAGGTTTTCCAGGTTTCGGCCCGGTACTTCTGGGACAGGCGAATATGTGGGCGGGTTATGGGGCAGCCCGTAGCCGCTTCACACGTGCACTGATGCCAAGGTCGCAAGGCCGAGGCGTCATAGTAGACGGAGTATAGACGTGGACCGTTCCGAGAAACAGGAGCTGGTCGACCGACTGCATAAGACTTTCCAGACCGCAGGGCTGGTTGTCGTGACGCAACAGATCGGCCTCACCGTGAGTGAGGTTACCGATTTGCGGCGTCGTATGCGTGATGTCGGCGCAGGCTTCAAAGTGACGAAGAACCGGCTTGCACGTCTCGCTCTCGCCGGCACGGCGTATGAGCATTTGGATCAGTTGTTCCGGGGCCCGACCGCGATTGCGTTCTCGGCCGACCCTGTAGCCGCTGCGAAGATTGCCGTCGCATTCGCCAAAAGCAACGACAAGCTGACCATTACGGGTGGATCGCTGGCAGGCCAAGTTCTGGACCTGGCCGCGGTTCAAGCGCTCGCTACCTTGCCCTCGCTCGATGAGCTTCGGGGCAAGATTCTGGGCGTCCTTCAGGCTCCGGCGAGCAGAATCGCCTCGATCCTGCAAGCCCCCGGAAGTCAGGTTGCTCGCGTGCTCCAGGCACATGCGGACGCTGGTGCTGCTCGAGACGAGGCCGCGTAGGCCGCTGATTAGCAACACCCTGGAAAACCGAAACGAAGGAATTATATGATGACGGATCTTAGCAAACTTGTTGATGAACTCTCGAGCCTGACCGTGCTCGAAGCTTCCCAGCTGTCGAAGCTGCTGGAAGAGAAGTGGGGCGTTTCCGCCGCCGCTCCGGTCGCCGTTGCAGCAGCTGGCGGTGCACCCGTCGCAGCCGCAGCCGTTGAAGAGCAGACCGAGTTCACCGTGATCTTGGCCGATGTTGGCGACAAGAAGATCAACGTGATTAAGGAAGTGCGCGCGATCACCAACCTCGGCCTGAAAGAAGCCAAGGATCTGGTGGAAGCCGCACCGAAGCCGGTTAAGGAAGGCGTCTCGAAGGACGAGGCCGCCAAGCTCAAGAAGCAGCTTGAGGAAGCCGGCGCGAAGGTTGAGATCAAATAACCATCGCCTAATACGCAGTGACGATCAGAGACGAGGGGCCGGTCCGCCCCTCGTCTCTTGAGACCATAACGGACCCATGAATTTCGACGTCGAAGGGGTAGCAATGGCACAGTCTTTCACAGGACGTAAGCGGGTGCGCAAGAGCTTTGGCCGCATCCACGAGGTTGCTCCCATGCCTAATCTCATCGAGGTCCAGATGGCCTCGTATGAGCATTTCCTGCAAATGGATATCGTGCCTGAACAGCGCACATCCGTTGGCCTGCAGGAGGTTTTCCGCTCGGTCTTCCCGATTAAGGATTTTTCCGAGCGCGCTCAGCTTGAGTTCGTCAAATACGAGCTCGAGCCGCCAAAATACGATGTTGAGGAGTGCCAGCAGCGCGGCATGACCTTCGCCGCCCCGCTCAAGGTGACGTTGCGCCTTGTGGTCTGGGATGTCGACGAGGATACCGGTGCGCGCTCGATCCGCGACATCAAGGAGCAGGAAGTCTACATGGGCGACATGCCCCTGATGACGGAAAAGGGCACCTTCATCATCAACGGCACTGAGCGTGTGATCGTCAGCCAGATGCATCGCAGCCCGGGCGTGTTCTTTGATCACGACAAGGGCAAGACGCATTCTTCCGGCAAGTATCTGTTCGCCGCCCGCGTCATTCCTTATCGCGGCTCTTGGCTCGATTTCGAATTCGACGCCAAGGACATCGTTTATGTCCGCATCGACCGCCGCCGCAAGCTGCCGGCGACGACGCTGCTGCTCGCCCTTGATTCGGCTGAGACCGCTGCTCTGCGCGCCGAGCGCGCTGCCGAGAGCCGCAAGCTGGAGCCGTTTGAGGCTCGCGGCATGACGGCCGAGGAAGTGCTCAGCTATTTCTACGACGTGCTGTCCTTCGACCGGACTGGTTCCGGGTGGAAGACGCCGTTCCTGCCTGAGCGCTATCGTGGCGTGAAGCTGACCCATGACCTGATCGATGCCGGCACGGGCGAAGTCCGTTCGCCTGCGGGCACCAAGGTCACCGCGCGTCTGGCTGCCAAGCTGAAGAGTGAAGGCCTGAACGAAGTCATGGTTCCGGCCGAGGAGCTGATCGGCCGCTACATGGCATCCGACGTGATCAACGAGGAAACCGGCGAGATTTATGTCGAAGCCGGTGACGAGATCACGGAAGACACGCTGGTCGCCATCGACAAGGCCGGTGTGACCGAGCTGCGTACGCTCTCGATCGACCATGTCAATGTCGGCCCCTATATCCGCAACACGCTGCAGATCGATCGCAATCGCACCCGTGAGGATGCGCTGATCGATATCTACCGCGTCATGCGTCCGGGCGAGCCGCCGACATTGGAAACGGCGGAAGCGCTGTTCAACAGCCTGTTCTTCGATAGCGAGCGTTACGATCTGTCGGCCGTCGGCCGCGTGAAGATGAACGCGCGCCTCGATCTCGATGCGCCCGACACGATGCGCGTGCTGCGCAAGGATGACGTGCTGGCGATCCTCAAGGTCCTGTGCGACCTGAAGGACGGCCGTGGCGAAATCGACGATATCGATCATCTCGGCAACCGTCGCGTCCGCTCGGTCGGCGAGCTGATGGAAAATCAGTATCGCCTCGGCCTGCTGCGCATGGAGCGTGCGATCCGCGAGCGTATGAGCTCGGTCGAGATCGACACGGTCATGCCGCATGATCTGATCAACGCCAAGCCGGCGGCAGCTGCGGTGCGCGAGTTCTTTGGCTCGTCGCAGCTCAGCCAGTTCATGGACCAGACCAACCCGCTGTCCGAAATCACCCATAAGCGCCGCCTGTCAGCGCTTGGGCCGGGCGGTCTGACGCGTGAGCGCGCCGGTTTCGAAGTCCGCGACGTGCATCCGACGCATTACGGCCGTATCTGCCCGATTG
>CAIZEE010000459.1 GCA_903931835.1 uncultured Elstera sp. | reverse complement strand
TACGACAATCCGCTGCGGCTGATAGCGGTCCACGGCATGGGCGAGCTGTCCGGTGAAGCTTGCCTGACTATCAGCGCTATCGAGTGTCACATAATCCACCGACCAGCCAGCGCCGCGCAGTTCCTCGGCGAAATGGCGCATGGCGGAAAACAGGAAGGCGATCTTCTTTTTGTGATGGCGCACATAGGTCGCCTCATCCTGCAACTCGGCCATCAACACCAGGTCACAAGCGGGATCAGCGCCGGCGAGGCTGGACAGGTCCGGCGTCAATTGATCGCCCAGCACAAGGATCAGGCTACGGATGGCGGCCATCAGAAATCCAATTTCAGTTGGCCGTCAGCACCCGGCCTGACGGCGCGTTTCCGCTTGGCGCCGGTCATCGGAATGCCAGCCTTGCGGCTGCCGTGCTTTTCGGCAATCTCGCTTGCCGCTTGATGGTGATCGCCCCGCTTGCGGATGGCATAGAGCGCATCGCGCGCGGCCTTGGCGGCGGTAACATGGTCCACAATGGGCGGCGGATAGGCCAACGTGCCGGCGCCGGTCCACGCCCAAGGTTCGTGAATGAACCGATCCGGCACGGCCGCCAGCTCTGGCACGAATTCGCGCACAAAACCGCCGGTCGGGTCTTGATCAAGCCCCTGTTTCACCGGGTTATAGACCCGCATGGTGTTGATGCCGGTCGTGCCGGACTGCATCTGCACCTGCGGCCAGTGAATGCCCGGCTCGTAATCGACAAATTGGCGCGCGAGATGCAGCCCGGTCTCGCGCCAGGGCAGCCATAAATGATAGCTGGCGAACGACATCAGCATGGCGCGCATGCGGAAATTGAGCCAGCCATGCTGCTGGAGTGCGCGCATGCAGGCATCGATGAAGGGAAAGCCGGTCTGCCCCTGGCGCCACGCCGCCAGACGATCAGGATCCGCCGCATCCGGCCGCAACCCGTCATAAGCGCGATGCAGATTGGCAAACTCGATCTGCGGTTCGTCCTCCAGCTTCTGCATGAAATGGCAATGCCAGTGCAGACGCCCGGCGAAAGAGATCAGCGACGCCCGCCAGCGTTTGGCCTCGGGCTCGCCGGATGACCGCACCGCGCGCAACCGCGCCGCACTTTCCTGCGCCACCTCGCGCATCGACACCGCACCCCAGGCGAGATGCGGCGACAGGCGCGAACAGGCATCGAAGGCCGTGACCGGGCTCGACATCTGATAGCGATAGTCGCGTCCGCGCTGCTCAAGAAAACTCGCCAGGGTCGTGAGCGCGGCGGCGCGTCCACCCGGCTGACGCTGCGGACACGGATCGGGCGCCAGGCCAAGCTCGAGCGCGCTCGGGATATGGGTCGGCCAATCGCCCGCGACCGGCGCCAAGGCGAGCGGGCTCGGCGTGATCGGCTCAGCCATCTGCCGATCCCAAGCCTTCGCCCAGCCATTGCGCGAGGCGAGACGCCGGATCACGCCGAATTGCGGCACCTCATGCCAGGGGATGCCAGCCCCCCTCGCCCAGACCGCCACCGCACGATCGCGCGCATAGGTCCAGCCATTGCCGGTTTCCTCATGGCTCCACAACGCGGCGACGCCGTGGCGTTCATGCAAATGCTGGAAGACGCGAACCGCGTCGCCGACCATGACTGAGAGCGGTTGCCCGAGAGCCGCCAAATCGCGCTGCAACTCCGCCAGGCTTTCGGCGGCAAACGCCCATTGCCGCGCCGAGGCGTCCGGCCCAGCCCAAAATTCGGGCTCGGCGATATAGAGCGGCAAGACCGGCCCCGCCGCGATCGCCCGCGCCAAAGGCCGGTGATCGGCGATCCGCAAATCGCGCTTGAACCAGACGATGTGAAGGGCGCGCGAGAGCGGGAAACAGGGTGTGGCCATCGACGCTCCGTCGCCTTGGGGCAAGCTGTGCTGTATGGCCTATTTAGCGCGGCTGCGCGATCCGCCCAGGGGGCGAGGCTCATCAGAACCCTGCGGAGGGACGGACGGTCCCGTTGCCCTTCGCCCTGTTTGTTCCATGTTATGCTAGACACCGATGGTTGGCGGCGGATCGGCACGGTCGCCATTGGCAGTACCATCTCGCTGTCGGCGGGCCGCGATCCCTGAAAAAGCCGCAGTCACTAAAGGAGCGGTCTTCATGAAAGTGATCCCTGATCCGACCGGTCCAGGACAGGAAAGCGTGTGGTCCTATCCAAGGCCGGCGGTGGCTGAGCCATGCCGGCGCCGTCTGAAGATCGTGCATCGCGATGTCATCATCGCCGACACACGGGCAGGCATACGCACGCTGGAAACCAGTCATCCGCCCAGCTACTACTTTCCGCCGGCTGATATTGCTCCGTCGGTGCTAAGGCCGTCGCAGCGTCGCTCCTTCTGCGAGTGGAAGGGTGAAGCGATCTATTTCGATGTCGTCGTGGGTGGCGAAACGCTGCGCGATGTCGCCTGGAGCTATCCCGATCCAAGCCCAACCTTCCGATCCCTGCGCGATCACGTTGCCTTTTACGCCTGGCCTTTCGACGGCTGCTTTGTCGATGACGAGCGCGCGACGCCGCAACCTGGAAATTTTTACGGTGGGTGGATCACGTCCGATATCGCGGGCCCTTTCAAGGGAGCGCCGGGTAC
>CAIZEE010000458.1 GCA_903931835.1 uncultured Elstera sp. | reverse complement strand
GACAGGCGACTCAATTGCTCGCGTGGTTTCTAGCTCATGGCCGTTACAGTAGCCTTTATAGCACCGGAGGTCTAAACCGGTATCGGCAGGCTGACGCCGGGCTAAATGAATTCCGTGGAGGAAGCGGATGCTGCTTTCTGAAACCCAGATACTGATCCAGGACGCCGTGCGCGCCTTCGCGCGGGAACGCATTCGTCCGTTCTCCCGCGAGTTCGAGCGCGCAGGGGGCTATCCGCCAGAGCTGTTCGAGGAACTGGCCGGACTCGGCCTGATGGGGATGACCGCCCCGGAGCAGTTTGGCGGGGCAGGGGCGGATTATGTTTCCTATGCGCTGGCGCTGATTGAGCTTGCCGCGGCCGATGGCGGGCTGTCGACGATTGTCAGCATTCAGAACAGCATCATCGTCAACGGTATCCTGAAAGACGGCACGCCGGCGCAGCAGGAGCGCTATCTGCCGGACCTCATCGCCGGGCGGGCGATCGGCGCGTTTGCGCTCACCGAACCGGATGCCGGGTCGGACGCGTCTGCCATCCGCACGCGCGCCACCCGTGTCGAGGGCGGCTGGCGGCTGGACGGCACCAAGCAATTCATCACCTCGGGCCAGATCGGGCGGCTTGCCATCGTGATCGCGGTGACCGATCCCGCCGCCGGCAAGAAGGGCATGTCGGCCTTTCTGGTGCCGACCGATACGCCGGGCTATTTCGTCGACAAGGTCGAGGACAAGCTCGGCCAGACGGCGTCGGATACCTGCGCCATCCGATTCGAGAATCTGATCCTGCGCGATGACGCGCTGCTCGGCCAAGAGGGCGAGGGGTATCGGATCGCGCTGTCCAATCTTGAGGCCGGCCGGATCGGTATCGCCGCGCAAAGCATCGGCATGGCCGATGCGGCGCTGGAGATTGCTGTTGCCTATGCCAAGGATCGCGTGAGCTTCGGTCAGAAGATCATCCAGCATCAGGCGGTCGGTTTTCGCCTGGCCGATCTGGCGGCTAGGCTGGAGGCAGCACGGCAATTGGTGCTGCATGCAGCCTCCCTCAAGGATGGCGGCCAGCCCTGCCTCAAGGAGGCCGCGATGGCGAAGCTGGTGGCGAGCGAGGTGGCGGAGGCGGTGTGCTCCGGCGCCATTCAAACCCTGGGCGGCTATGGCTATCTGGAGGAGTATGGGCTCGCCAAGATCTTCCGCGATGTGCGCGTCTGTCAGATCTATGAGGGCACGTCGGATATTCAACGCATGATCATCACGAGGTCGCTATGAACACCGCCAACGCCAATGAGGTCGTGATCCTGGGCTATGCCCGCACGCCGATCGGCAGCCTGCAAGGCTCGCTCGCTTCGGTGAAGGCGACCGAGCTTGGGTCTGTTGCGATTGCGGCTGCGGTCGCGCGCTCAGGTGTGCCGGCGGATGAGATCGAACGGGCCTATATGGGCTGCGTGTTGCCCGCCGGGTTGGGGCAGGCACCGGCCAGGCAGGCGGCGCTTGGGGCGGGACTGGAGCAATCGGTCCCCT
>CAIZEE010000457.1 GCA_903931835.1 uncultured Elstera sp. | reverse complement strand
TGCCGCTATGACGTGAAGCAGAGGACCGGGCCGGATGCCTGCCCGTTCAACGCGCTCTATTGGGATTTCATTGCTCGGAACCGCGACACGATCGGCGGTAATCCCCGAATGGCGCAGATGGTCCGCACCTACGACAATTTCTCGCCCGCGGAACAAACGCGCATCGCCGATAGCGCTGCCCGGTTTCTGTCTTGCCTATGACGCCCAAGCGCACCGACAAATCCAATCTGCCGCAGAAAATCTGCGCCGCCTGCGGCCGGCCCTTCGCCTGGCGAAAGAAATGGGCACGCGATTGGGAGAGCGTCAAAACCTGCTCCGACCGATGCAAGGGCGATCTGCGGCGGACCAACCGCAAGGCGTGATGGGGGGAGGCGGCGCAAGGGTTGAGCAGAGCGAGGCTTGGGCTAGGAGCCGGTTATGGTCGTCCTCGCAAGTTGGCAAGTTGAGAAATCTGGCACCGTAATTCCACCGTAATTCGAGGATTTTGATACAGCCGTTCAACTATATCGATTAATCAGGGATGACGAACCATCGACCAATTGCTACGGTATATATGCAATTGGTTATAGTTAGCGGGGCGGCATGACTTACCCGATGAGAACGTTGGCTTTATTGATATTCACGCTGGCGATCAGCGGCTGCGCCAACGGCTACGAGAAATTTTACCAGGCGTCTCCGCCGCCCCCGCCAGGAGCAATTCAGTTCGTTAATTTCGTAGGCGAGCCGCGCGTTATGACGAGTTCGGGCAATTTGGCGGAAGACGCGAAGCATATGTACGAAGACGGTTACGGGCTTGTCGGCGTTTCCAGTTTCATCGGCCCCGCGGCAAATCAATCGGGGGCGATCGCACAAGCCAAGAAGGTCGGCGCAGCAGTCGTAATCGTTCTATCGAAATATCAGAGCACCGCTACTGGCGCGATCCCGATCACGACGACAACGCCGCAGACCACTTATAACAACGGCACTGTGACGGCCTATGGCAGCGGCGGCGCAGTGAGCGGCAACTATTCCGGCACGTCGACGACCTACACGCAGCAGACCACGATGATTCCGTATTCGGTCGATCGCTACGATCAAGTCGCGGGCTATTTCAGACCGCTCGAACGCAAAGGGTTTGGCATTCAGTGGGGTGCGCTATCGCAGGAGCAACGCCAGCAGGCGGGAACGAACAAGGGTCTCGTTGTCGTCATTGTTCGCAAAGGCTCGCCTGCGTTTTTGGCGGATATTTTGCCCGGCGATATCGTGATGGCGATGAACGATCAGCCACTGTACGACGCTCAAGCCGCTCTTGCGTTGATGGCGACCTTGCGAGGAACCACGGTCAATTTTGATTTGGTCCGCAATGGTGCCGGGATTAAGAAGTCCGTCGTGATTCCAGCTGGTGAATGGTGATTAGCAGCGGCGATGAAATTCCAGTTTCGCGGTGCCGCTGTTGAAATCCCCTGGTGGGAGGAATGCCTACCTGGGTTCTCGCCATCGACGACTGCCTATCCTGCGACTGCGACGGAAGGCGTACTACTCCCGATCGACGACAGTCGCAATTACGGTGCCAGTTAACCAAACCATCACGCCTAGCCCATCTGCGCGCGACTGAGCGGTCTCTCTCTCCACCCCGGACTCACGCCTTAAACCGTTCTTCTCGATGCCACTTCAGAAAATACGGGTGCGGGCGATCGGCAAGTCGCGCGGGCGCTAATATCCGGCGCGTTGGGTTAATCATGCCGCGCACGCTGTCGGGGTCGTTAACCTGCCGTGAAATTAGAATTTCGTGGTCGTCGGCGACGGAGATCAGCCCGCGGTCAAACATCCAATGCGCCGTGCCCGAAAGCGCCATGCCATTGTTGATGATGTCGGGGCCGTTCGCCTCGACCGGTTGGATATGGGCCGCTTGGACCTCCGCTCTGCCGCCGCCATTGATGAGTTGCAGGCCGGTAACGGCGCAGCGCCGATCGTAGGCGCGTAACACGACCTGTCGGAAGACGCGGTCGCGAACAAGGCGGGAGCTGAGCGCGCTGATGCGATCGCGCTCCTGCTCAAAAAGAAAGGGGGTTGGTTCGTCGTGCAGTCCTGGGTGGCTGGGCGGCGGATCGATGCGCGGCAGCGTCGTGTGGTCTTCTGCAAGCCCAAGCCCGATGATGCGATTGAAGTCTGCGGCCGAAATGGGGCGGACGGCCGATTGCGCGCGTCCGGAAATCTTGCCGTCGCTGTTCAGCAAGCCGCGCTCGACCAGTCCGTCAGGGCCGCTGAACCGAACCGGGTTGGCGAAGTCCAGATAACTCCCTGGCTCGATGATCGCGAGATGCATATTCGCCGCGCCGGGATCGGGGATGATAGTGGCGACCTTGGCGACCGCGAAATAGCCGCGCGTCTCTGAAACCCTTCTGGGTTCGTAGTAAATGATCCAGTCGCCGATACAGGCCGCGACCCGCTTCAGATATTGGGCGGGGAACTGATAGCGTTCGGCCGGCCGGTCATCGTAGATCGAATCGGACCGGTGAATGAACACGCCAAACGCCATTGTCAGGCCGCTTCCTTGGGTTGAACTTGTCGCGTGGGAATCGCCGCCGTTCGTGTTGCCGATAATCTCGACCAAGCTTTTAGCGCCGTCAACGATGGTGGCCTGTGTCCTTCTTCCTACTCGCGCCAGGCCCCAGGACATTTCGCGGTGGCAACGCCGATCTTTTCTGCGCGCCGGCTGGTTTGAATCCCCCTCCGCCCTAACTTCTCCTTCATCTTTCAAGCCGGCCTCAAATCATTCGGAGCCCCCTGGTGCTGCCTGAACCTCAGCCCTCTACCGTCTATTACGACGGCTCCTGCCCCCTCTGCCGGGCCGAGATTGGCTATTACCGCCGGCAGGATCAGGCCGGCGCGCTGTGCTTTGTCGATGTCTCCCATCTTGATGCGGCGACGCCAGAGGGCGTGACGCAGGCGCGCGCGATGGCGC
>CAIZEE010000456.1 GCA_903931835.1 uncultured Elstera sp. | reverse complement strand
GTATCTAGACTCCTCAAAACCACTATATATAGAAGGTGTGACATTAATAGCATCCTCTGGAAATATCAGTTTCAATCAAGTCTATTACGGGTCATTATATTTTAAGAATTGTTCTTTGCAGCTTGCTGCCGGGACGGGCACTCAGAGGATAACCTCCTCGGGCTATTCAGAGATTATACTAGACAATACATCGGTGTCGTTCTCCCATGTATCTCAAGCCATCTCGATGTCGGGCTCTGCTGATTGGTTATGGGTCAATACAGCATCTCCATTAGTTGGAACGACGCCCACTAGCTTGTTTGCACCAATTACTCTTTACAGCGTGATCACTTGCCGAGGAGTGGATTTCAGCGGCTATACCGGCGATATAGTGGCCGTGTCGGGCCAGAACCAGAACATCAAGCTCTTGTTCGATAGCTGCAAGATTTCATCGAGCGTCACCCTGCTGGCCGGCTCTCCTAACGGCAACGCTCCGACGGACGAGCTGATCAACTGCTGGGACGGAACCAGCGTCTTGAACAGTCGTTACACGACGGGCGGCAGCACCATCACCGAGCGCACTATTACCCTGACAGGTGGCGCGGCGGATGATGTCGGCGCGTTCAGCCTCAAGATGGTCTCCGGCTCCGCCCGCATTGATAAGTGGGTCACGCCGATCACTTCGTTCTGGATCGACGTCGAGAACACCGCTGTGGGCGTCAGCAAGATCGCGACGGTCGAGATCGTCTCCAGCGCTTCGCTCAACAATGATGAGGTCTGGCTTCAGCTAGAGTATATGGGGGCGGCTGGAACGCCTCTGGCGACTGTCGCCAATAGCCGTCCGACCACGCCTTTAACGGCGAACGCCGCGGTGCCGACCTCCTCGGCCAGTTGGAACAGCTCTCCGGCGACGCCGGTCTATCAACATCTGCAGGTCGCATTCACGCCTCAGCGCGCCGGCCGCGTGCGCGGGAGGGTCATGCTCGGCAAGGCCAGCGCCACGGTCTATGTCGACCCCAACATCGTGATCACATAAAATGAGTTCGCGCATCCTCTCAGGGTCGTTCGCAGGATGGTCCTCAGTCGTTGCGGACGCCTCAGGCGCGTTTGTTCTCCCGGGTGTTGCGGTCGTCGCAGGAAAGCGTGCGCTGATCCTGATCTCCAGCGTCGGGTCCTTCACACTCACCGGGGAGCCGCAGGCTCTGCGAGAGGGTCACAAACTCTCCGGCAGCCTCGGGGCCTTCGCGCTAACCGGCATGGCCTCGGCGGCGGCGCTGGTAGAGCCGTTGGGCTTCGGCTCTTTTGCCGAGACTGGTGGGGCTGCGACATTCTCGAAGGCCTCTCCCGGGCACATTTCCGCGGTCTACGGGGCGTTCACGTTCGTTGGTTGGCCTGCAGGGCTGAGCGAGGCGCGCAAACTCTCAGGGGTGTATGGTGCGTTCACAGTTGCTGGTGAGTCAGCGACGCTGACGCCTGTGATTTTCTTGAGGGCGCTCAGTCTGGCGGCATGGCCCGTTTGAACCGTCCGTCGGTGTTTGTCTATGGCGGCACGATCCTGCCCGGTTGCCTTAACGGTCAG
>CAIZEE010000455.1 GCA_903931835.1 uncultured Elstera sp. | reverse complement strand
CGGCGATCCTCACCGCCCCGCGCCTCGTACTGGGACCCTTCGTCTATCTCGGCCATGAGAAGCTGTGGGATTACCTAGGTCCGCTCGGCGATGATGGCGGGGCAGCGGCACTGCAACGCTTCCTGCCCGCGCCGGCTTGAGGTCGAGGCAGACCGGTCCAACAATCGGGGTTGAGCGGGCGACATTTAGCCGGCGCGCACTTACGACGCCGCCTCAAGCAACGCGCGGATCTTGTCCTTATCCGCCGGCGTCGCGGGATTATAGATCACCAGGATGAGATCGGGCCTGCCATCGACCGCGAAGGCCGAAAACTCCATCGACAGCTTGCCGGCGACTGGATGGTGCAGCGTTTTCATGCCGTCGCCATGCCCTTGCACATCGTTGTCACGCCACATCGCGGCAAACTCGGGGCTGGTCGCGCATAACTCATCGACCAGGGATTGCACGTTGCGGGCAGCACCGGCGCGCGCCACATCCGCGCGGAACGAGGCCACGACATAGCGCGCAACGCTTTGCCAATCGGACTGTGCGGCTCGCACGCGACTGTCGCGGAAGATCATGCGCAGCACGTTGCGTTGCCCGCCCGGCAACTGACTGTAATCGGTCAGCACCGCTGCGGCGGCCCGGTTCCACGCAACCACATCCCAGATTGCCGTGCGGATAAAGGCGGGGCTGCAATCCAGCGTGTCGAGCACGCGCTGTAAACGCGGCGTAATCCCCTCCGGTGCGCGATATCGGACTTCCGGCGGCCGGCCCAATCCGAGCAGAAACAGATGCTCGCGCTCGACATCGGTCAGCATCATGGCGCGGGCGATGCGGTCCAGCACATCGGCGGAAGCGGCACCGCCGCGCCCTTGTTCCAGCCAGGTGTACCAGGTCGCACTGACATTCGCGCGCTGCGCCACTTCCTCCCGCCGCAGTCCCGGCGTGCGCCGCCGCGTCAGCGGAAAGCCGAATGCCGCCGGATCAAGCTTGCTGCGGCGATCCTTCAGATAGGTCCCAAGCGGGTTAGCGTCGGTCATTCTGTTAGCAATTATACCCGTATAATCTCACTACTTTACCTGGATCAGCAGCGTAGCAATATCCCGGTCATCTGAACAGGGAGATCATTGATGCGTGTCTTCGTCACCGGTGCCGCCGGATTTATCGGTACAGCCACGACCAGGGAATTGATCGCGAACGGGCATCAGGTGCTGGGCCTTGCCCGCTCCGACGAGAATGCCAAGGCGCTTGAGGCATTGGGGGCTGAGGTTCATCGAGGTTCGCTGGAGGATCTCGACAGCTTGCGCAAAGGAGCCAGGGAAACCGACGGCACCATCCATTTGGCCTTCATCCACGACTTCTCGAAATTTGCTGAGAATGCTGAGATCGATCGTCAAGCGATCGAGGCCATGGGTGAGGCGATGGCCGGATCGAACAAAGGTTTCATCGTAACCTCCGGCACCCTGCTGGTGGCGCCGGGGCGGCTTGCCACCGAAGAAGATCCGGTGCGGCCCGGTTTCCCCCGCGTGTCGGAGACGGCTGGCCTCGCCTTTGCCGAACGCGGCGTGCGCGCGATGGCGGTCCGCTTGCCGCAGGTCCACGGCGCCGACGGCAAATGCGGCCTGGTCAGCTGGTTTCTCGACATCGCCCGGGAAAAGGGCGTTTCCGCCTATATCGGCGATGGCCGCAATCGCTGGTCCGGCGCGCACCGGCTGGATGTCGCGCGTCTCTACCGCCTGGCGCTGGAGAAAGGCGTCGCCGGCACCAGCTTCCACGCCGTTGCGGATGAGGGCGTCACCGCGCGCGATATCGCCGAAATTATCGGCCGCCATCTGAAGCTGCCGGTGGTTTCTATCACGCCGGAGGAAGCACCCGCGCATTTCGGCACGATGGCGATGTTCGCATCCTTGG
>CAIZEE010000454.1 GCA_903931835.1 uncultured Elstera sp. | reverse complement strand
CTGTCTCATCCTGTTCTTCGCCTTGCGTTCCGCCCGGCTGATCACCGCCATCCTAATCACACTGGTGGTCGGACTGATCACCACGGCAGCCTTTGCCACGGCCGCTGTCGGGCATCTGAACCTCATTTCGGTCGCCTTTGCCGTCCTGTTCGTCGGTATCGCTGTCGATTTCGGCATTCAATTCAGTGTGCGCTACCGCGCCGAGCGGTTCGAGGTCGATGATCTGGGGGAGGCGCTGAAGCGCGCGACCGCGCGGGTTGGCGTTCCGTTGACGCTGGCAGCAGCAGCAACGGCCGTAGGCTTCCTGTCCTTCCTGCCGACCGACTATCTGGGCGTCTCGCAATTGGGGCTGATCGCCGGCGTCGGCATGATCATCGCCCTGGTGCTCAACCTGACCCTGCTTCCCGCCTTGCTGGCCCTGCTGCGCCCAACCGGGGAAGCGGTACCGGTCGGCTATACCTGGGCAGCACCGATCGATCGCTTTCTGTTGCGCCGGCGCAAGCTGGTTCTGACACTGGCTGGTTTGATCGCGCTGATTGGCTTGATTCTGAGCCCGCAGCTAAAATTCGACTTTAATCCGCTGCATCTGAAGGATCCCCATACCGAATCGATGGAGACCCTGGCCGATCTGATGAACGATCCGGAGACGACGCCCTATTCGCTCGACGTCATGACGGCGTCGGTGACGGAGGCCGCCGAACTGTCCGCCAAGATCAGCAAGCTGCCGGAAGTCTATGCCGCAGTCAGTATCAGCAATTATGTGCCCGAGCAGCAGGACGAGAAGCTGGCGGCATTGAGCGACGCGGCCCAGCTGTTGCAGCCGACGCTCAGCCCGGCGCATGTCGCGGACCCGCCGACCGATAATCAGGTGCTGGCGGCCATGGCGAAATGTGCTGGCCAGCTTCGCGCGGTCGCGATCGGCCGACCGAAGGAAGATGGCGCGAATCGCCTGGCCGCCGCTCTCGATCGGATTTTCCAGACTGGATCAGCCAAGCTGCCGGCCCTCAACGCCGCATTAATCACCGGGCTGATGCCGAGGCTCGAGGATCTGCGCCTGGCTTTGAGCGCAAAACGCGTCACCTATGCGGATCTGCCGCCCGATCTCATCCGGTCCTGGGTTGCTCCTGATGGCCGCGCGCGCATCGATGTCTTCCCCAAAATCGACGTTACGACCAATGCCGGCATTGAACGCTTCGCCGCCGCCGTGCGGACCGTGGCGCCGCAAGTCAGCGGTGGCCCGATCGCCATTCAGGAATCGGCCCAAACCGTGGTCGATGCCTTTGCTCTGGCGGGTACCCTGGCTGTGATCGCCATTGGCATTCTGCTGTTCGTTACGCTGCGCCGGGTGCGCGATGTGGCGCTGGTGTTGGCGCCACTGCTGCTCGCCGCCTTGATGACGTTGATCACCAGCATCCTGATCGGCCTGCCGTTGAACTTTGCCAATATCATCGCGCTGCCGCTGCTGCTCGGCATCGGCGTCGCCTTCGATATCTATTTTGTCATGAATTGGCGCGCCGGGCTGGAGGGACCGCTGCAATCCAGCACCGCCCGCGCCGTGCTGTTCAGCGCGGCCACCACGACGGTGGCGTTTGGCAGTCTGGCGGCGTCGAGCCATCCTGGCACGTCCGACATGGGCACGCTGCTGGCGATGGCGCTGTTCTTCACGCTGGTCTGTACGCTATTCGTGCTGCCGGCCTTGCTGGGGCCGGTCAAGGCGCCCGGCAAAGCGAAGGTTTAACGCTAATCGTCATCCTGTGCGGCCGTCACGATCGGCGGTGGCGTCAGTTTGTTGGTGCGGAACAGACGGCGGAACCAGTCGCTCGAAAAAAAACGCCGGCCTTCGGAGAATTGCCAGACCACCAGGGCCGGCACGAAGATCAGCAGGTCGCGGACCCGGCGCGCGAGGGCGAGCGCCAGCGAGATGTCCGGGCCGAGGCCGAGCAGAGCGCCAAACAGCACATAGCCTCCCTCCTGAACGCCGACGGCCCCGGGCACGATGAAGGCAGCACTGCTGACGGCCTGGGCCAGCGCCTCCAGCATCAGCGAATCCTCGATATCGATGGGGTGGCCGAGGAAGGTCAGCGCCAGATAAATCTCGCCTGCGCCGACCAGCCAGCCGGCGAATTGCCAGAAGAAGCACAAAGCGAGCGCGATGCGCTCCCGGTAGATCAGTCGGATCGTGTCATCGAGTTCAACTGAACCATCGGTCAGCGCCTGCCAATTGGCGCCGAACAATCCCTTTAGCAGCCGCCGCAGCAATTCGAACAAGCCGATCTTCTGCACCGCGACGAACGCGATGACGACCGGCACCATGAGCAGCAGGCCAAGTGCTATCCGCTCCAGCGTCGCGATGTCGTCGGTGCGCGCGAGCAGCATGCACAGGCCCATCACGGTGAAGACAAATTGGCTGACGATCGACAGCGTCATGTCGACGATGATCGTGCCGACGGCAAACCGGCCGGTAAGGCCCCGCCGCATCAACAAAGCGACCGAGACAACCTCGCCGCCAACCCGTGCGACCGGCAGCAAACCATTGACCGCTTCCCGCACCCAGACGGTCCAGGTAAAGGCCAGCAGCGAGGGCCGCTTGCCGCCGACCGCCAAGGCGCGCCAAGCATAGGCGTTGATCGTCATGGGGATAAAATGAAACAGGCTGGCCCAAATAAGGCCGACACCGCCGACATAGAGATCGCCGATCACCGAGCCGAAGCCTTCGTAGATGATCAGGGCAATCGCCAGACACAGCCCGGCCACGCCAAAGACGCTGGTCGTGCGAATCATCGCGCTGCCGTCAAACCGGCATAGGTGGTGAGCTCGATGCCACTTTTAGCAATGAGCTGGGCAAGGCGCTGGCTGATCAGGGCCGTGAACTCCGTCTCGTGGCGATAGTCAGGCATCAATGTGGTGAGCGTCGCGTCACGCGTGGCGGCTGGATGGCTGTATATCTCGCTGATACCGGGCGGCAGATGCGGGATCAGGCCGAGCAGCCGCGTCTCGCTCAACTGGCCGGTCCAGGCAAGGCCGAACAGATGATCGTTGCAGGCGAGGCCGGCCCGCTTGATCTGGCCGCGCAGCACAAGACTCCACCAATACATCGCCTTGGCGCCTAAACCGCTTTTGACGGCGTCCGCCTGCTCAACGGGATAGGGCGGCTCCGCCGGTACGCGCATGGCGCGCATGCCATAGCGTTTGCCGATCGCGATGATCAGTTTCGCCACGGTTGGGTGAAGATGCATGTGCTTGTGCGCATTGACGTGATCGAGGGTAAGGCCGGTCGCCTTGAACGCCTCGAACTGCGCCGTGATCTCCGCCGCTAATTGCGCGCGGACCCCCGGCTTGAAGAAGAACCGGAACCCAGCACTCAGCTGATCGGTCGGGAAGCGGCCTTGGCTGTTCACAAGATCGGGAATTTGCGCCGGCGGCAGGACCGGCGTACCGTCCACCAGGACGATATGGAGGCCGACGCCGAGTGCCGGCAGCCGCTTTGCCACCGCCACCGCGTCCGCGACCGCCTGCTCACCAACCATCAAGCTGGCGCAGGTGAGTACGCCGTCGCGACACGCGGCCTCAACCGCCTTATTGACCTCGACCGTCAGACCGAAATCGTCAGCGCAGACGATCACACGCTTCACGGCAACCTGACCTTGCCCGGCGATGCCTTAGCCGGCGACCTGTCGCTCCCGCAGGAACTGGAAGAACTCGACACCCTCACGCAGGCGGCGCTTCATCATATCCGGGCTGCGCACCATCTCGCCGACGATGGATGCGATCTTCGGCGCGCGGAAATAGAACTTCTTATAGAAGGTCTCGACCGAATCGAAGATTTCGGTGTGCGACAGATGCGGATAATGCAGCGGTGCGATCTGCACGCCATGTTCGTCGACCAGTTCGGCGTGTTCGGCATCAAGCCAGCCATTCTCGACCGCTTCGTTGTACAGATGCGTACCGGGATAGGGTGCTGCCAGCGACACCTGGATGGTGTGCGGATTGATCTCGGTGGCGAATTTGATCGTCTCCTGGATCGTCTCTTTGGTCTCGCCCGGCAGGCCGAGAATGAAGGTGCCGTGGATGGCGACGCCTAGCTCATGACAATCCTTGGTGAACTTCTTGGCGACCTCGATCCGCATGCCCTTCTTAATGTTGTGCAGGATCTGCTGGTTGCCGGATTCGTATCCGACCAGCAACAGGCGCAGACCGTTGT
>CAIZEE010000453.1 GCA_903931835.1 uncultured Elstera sp. | reverse complement strand
CTCGCCCTTATCGTCGATGAGGGCGCGGACACGGCCCGACTCGCCACCAGCGACAAAGATATCGCCGACGCGCAGCGTGCCGCGCTGAACCAGCACGGTCGCGATCGGACCACGGCCCTTATCGAGCTTCGCCTCGATCACCGCACCCTCGGCCGCCCGGTTCGGGTTCGCCTTCAGGTCCAGAATTTCGGCCTGCAGCAGGATCGCTTCCTGCAGCTTGTCCAGGCCGAGGCGGGTTTTCGCCGACACTTCGATCGACAGCACCTCACCGCCCAGTTCTTCGACGACCAATTCGTGCTGCAGCAACTCGGTGCGGACACGCTGGGCGTTCGCTTCGGGCTTATCGATCTTGTTGATCGCAACCACGATCGGCACACCGGCCGCCTTGGCGTGCTGAATCGCCTCGATCGTTTGCGGCATGATGCCGTCATCGGCGGCGACGACCAGGACCACGATATCGGTCACCGTCGCACCGCGCGCGCGCATCTCGGTAAACGCCTCATGGCCCGGCGTATCGATGAAGGTGATCTTCTCACCGCCTTCGAGCGTCACCTGATAGGCGCCGATATGCTGGGTGATGCCACCTGCCTCCCGGCTCGCGACATCGGTCGACCGCAAAGCGTCGAGCAGCGAGGTCTTGCCGTGATCGACATGGCCCATGATGGTGACGACCGGTGGGCGCGACACGAGATCGGCCGCATCATCAGCCTCACCGCGCAGGCCAACCTCGACCGCGTCTTCCGACGCGCGCTTCATGGTGTGGCCGAATTCGCTGACGATCAGCTCCGCCGTATCGGGGTCGATGACGTGATCGAGCGTCGCCATGACGCCCATGCGCATCAGCGACTTGATAACATCGACGCCGCGTTCGGCCATACGGCTGGCCAATTCCTGTACCGTGATCGCATCTGGGATGATGACTTCGCGGATGACTTTTTCCTGGCCGCGCTGCTGCATGCGCAGGCGTTCGCGTTCACGCGCACGCTTGACGGAGGCCAAGCTGCGCATGCGCTCGCCGCCCTCGTCATCCAGCGCCTGCGTAACGGTCAGCTTGCCGACGCGGCGGCGCTGCGGCTCGTTGCGCTTAACCAGAGTCGGGCGCTTGATCTCCGTCTTGTTGAGCGCGCCGAGGCGACGGGCGCGCACCGCCGCTTCCTCTTCCTCTTCCTCACGCGACAGCGGGCGTGCCTTGGCGGCAGCGGCATCCGCCGCGACGGCGACCTTGGCGCTGGGTGGGGCGCCCGGACCGCCAAGCGGGGCCGTGGCAGCGGCATCCAGATCGTCCTCCGCTTCGGCCTCGACGGGTGCTTCAACCGCTACCTCGGCGACAGGAGCCTGGCTTTCGGCCAGCGCTTCCGCTTCAGCGCGCTCGCGCGCCAGCGCTTCCTCGGCGCGGCGGCGGGCTTCTTCTTCCGCGCGGCGCAGCAACTCGTCGCGGCTGCGTTCGCCATCGGCGGCAGCGGCGACTTTCAGCGCACGCACGCGGGCAGTGCGCTCCTCATCGGTCAATTCGCGCAGCAAGGTGGCGGGCTTGCGTGACGGCGTTGCGGGTGTGGCCGGGCTCGGCCCACGCGTTTCCACGACTGGGGCTACAACCTCAGCCGTCTCGGGCCGCGCCGGACCTGGTTCAGGCCCGAGGATGCGTTTCCTCTTAACCTCGACCGTCACGGTCTTGGAACGACCATGGGAGAAGCTTTGCCGCACCGAAGCAGCAGAAGCCTCCAGCGGCTTCTTGAGCTCGAGCTTGCCCCGGCCCTGAAGGCTCAGCGGCTTCTTACCATCCTGCTCGTTCTCATTCGTCATGCTCTAGCGACTTTCCACTCATCTGATCCTGGCCCCGGAAGCCCTTAAGCCTGGCCAGTTCAATTTGCAACCTTTTGGCAATGCCGCCCCGTGCGACCGCCAAATGAACCACATGATCCCGTCCGAAGGGTGCCGCCAGCTCAACCGCCGTCAGCACCGCCAGCTCGGGCACCCCTGTCCCGGCGCCGAGTGCGCCAAGTTTGGCGCGACCCCCTTCGGCACCGTCCGCCGCCTGAAGCAACAGACCGACACCGCCGGTCTTAAGCTTGGCCGCGACCTGATCATACCCCATGCTGACCTGGCCGCCGCGCCGCGCCAGTCCGATCAGCCCGATCGCACGCGCCGCGATCATCGTCTCCAACCGTCCCGCCAAATCCGCCGGCACCTCGATCTGGCGCCTGGCCACCTTGGCGAAACTCCGCTTCTTCACCGCGTCCGCGACCGCTCGGGCCGTCGGCGTCAGATAAAGGCCGCGCCCGGGCAGCTTGCTGTCGAGATCGGGCACCAGATCGCCTTCCGGCCCGACCACGAAACGCAGCAAATCGGACTTGGGGCACACGGCACCGGTCGCGACACAGCGCCGGGTTGGACCGGCCTCCTCCTCTGTCTCGTCCGGGACCGGGTTTTCACCCTGATCTCCGTCTGAGACGCTGTCGTTCACGGCCGCTTGCCTCCTCGTCCGGCTACTCGGCCTTGCCTTCTTCCTCCGCGAACCAGGGCGCACGCGCCGCCATGATGATCTCGTTCGCCTGCTCCTCGGTCAGCAGATCGGCGCCAACCATCTCGATCAACTCGTCAGCAGCGAGATCGGCCACGTCATCGGTCGTCTTCAGCTTGCCCTGGCCGAGCTTGACCAGAATCGCCGGGTTCATATGCGGCAACTCGCCGACCGCATCCTCAACGCCAAGCGTGCGCCGCTCATCCTCGAACCGGGCATCGCGCTCGGTCAGGAACAGCTTGGCGCGGTTCTGCAGTTCGGACGCAATGTCGACATCGAAGCCCTCGATGCCGGCCAGTTCCTCGGTATCGACATAGGCGATTTCCTCAACCGAGGAGAAGCCTTCGCCGACCAATAGATGGGCAATCACATCGTCCACGTCGAGGGCCTGAATGAACAGATCGGAGCGCGAGCGGAATTCTTCATTCCGGCGATCGCTTTCCTCCGCCTCGGTCATGATGTCGATGTCCCAGCCGGTCAGCATCGAGGCCAGACGCACATTCTGGCCGCGGCGGCCGATGGCGAGGCTGAGCTGGTCGTCAGGCACGATCACTTCGATGCGATGGGCTTCCTCATCGAGCACGACCTTGGCGACTTCGGCGGGGGCCAGCGCATTGACCACGAAGGTCGCCGGATTGCCGGACCAGGGAATGATATCGATCTTCTCGCCCTGCAGCTCGCCGACCACGGCCTGCACGCGGCTGCCGCGCATACCGACGCAGGCGCCGACCGGATCGATCGAACTGTCATTCGACAACACGCCGATCTTGGCGCGGCTGCCCGGATCGCGGGCGACGGCGCGGATTTCGATGATGCCGTCATAGACTTCCGGCACTTCCTGGGCGAACAGCTTCGCCATGAATTGCGGATGGGTGCGCGACAGGAAGATCTGCGGGCCGCGCGGTTCGCGGCGCACGTCATAGATATAGGCACGCGCGCGGTCGCCCGGGCGGAAGGTTTCGCGCGGCAGCAGCTCGTCACGGCGCAGCACAGCCTCAGCACGCCCCAGATCGATCGTGACATTGCCGAACTCGACGCGCTTGACCAGCCCGTTGACGATCTCGCCGACGCGGTCCTTGTACTCGACGAACTGGCGATCACGCTCGGCCTCGCGAACGCGCTGCACGATCACCTGCTTGGCGGTCTGCGCGGCGATACGGCCGAAATCGATCGGCGGCAGCGGGTCGATGATAAAATCGCCAACCTCGGCATCCGGATTGCGGCGCTTGGCTTCCGCCACCGTCATCTGAGTGATCTCGTTCTCGACCACATCGACCACCTCCTGGAAGCGGCGCAGGCGGATATCGCCGGTGCTGCGATCGATCTCGGCGCGGATATCGTGCTCGGCGCCGTATTTGGAGCGGCCGGCCTTCTGGATCGCCTGCTCCATTGCCTGCAACACTTCCTCGCGGTCGATGCCCTTCTCGCGGGCGACCGTGTCGGCCACCTGAAGCATTTCCAATCGGGGCTGAAGCGCACTGGTTTCCATTG
>CAIZEE010000452.1 GCA_903931835.1 uncultured Elstera sp. | reverse complement strand
GGACACTCTTGACCGAAGCACCCTGACGCATGCTCCCTTCCGCCATCAGCGGCGGCGCGATGTTAGGCCGAGATAGCCAGATCGGCTTTCCGACGAGACCGTAGGGACACGCCTAAACCGCCAATTCCCAAGACCATTAAGGCCCAGGAAGTGGGTTCGGGCACGGCAGGCAGACCTACCGGGTTGAACTGCGCGGGGTAAAGTGGCGCGCCATTCACGCCGCTCACGAACGCGAAGGTTTCGTCATTATATTGGAAGCCCGGATTTGGCGTTCCGAAATCGCCATCATCAAAGCCCACATAGGTAGCCCTTTTGACAATTCCATTCACCTCAATATTAATTGACGTAGAGTAAATATGATTGTCTCCCAAGGTCCACGCGCCGGGTCCCGCCCTGTTATCGTTGGCGTAATTTTTGAGTGGATCGGAGTAGAGGTAGGGATGCGAGGGGAGGCTCTGGTCATATAGTACAAACTCAAGCACAGACCCAGCACTGGCATACCCAAGATCGAATGCCTGACCAATGGCGGAGGTCTGATTCAACAAGCCAAACCCGGCGGCTGTTTGCACCCCATCGACATTTAGACCGATGTATTCGAAATTGGCTGCACCTGCCTTGCCCGCGAAATAGGCTATGACATCGCCGGAGGCCGATGCCGTAAATGAATATGTGGTCGAATTGTAGACCCCATAGTTTGGATATTCGATGACGTTCGCCGAAGCGGATTCGGCGAGAAATCCTAGAAATAGCGTCGAAATCGCCGAACCCAATACGATAGTATTGAATTTGTTATTCATTTTGATATTTCTCCTGCGCGAGTGAGGCGTTCGGTCGTGACCAGGGTGTTGCTGGAAGGTGTGTTCTATTCGATTTTGAACAAAGTTGTGCCATCGAATGTGGATGACAATTCCGTTTCTCTCATGCGGAAAGGAACCGGCACCGCCTGGACCCTAATTGATATTCACGGGTCAGCGTCTTGTGCGGACAAACCGTTGATCCACCGACTGGGCCGAGATCGGCAGCGGGACTCACCGCCCCGCGAGTCCGGACCAATATCTATTATAGTGGATAAACTCGGGGTCCGGTCAACGGCCACGGTGACGCATGGACATGCGTCGGCTCGTCGGGAGAAACGTGAGAAGGCTGCGGCTGGATCGTGGCGTGACGCAGGAGGAACTCGCGGTCAAATCCGGCTTCGGGCAGAACTACATCAGCGATCTCGAACGCGGGCGCCGCAACCCAACGGTCGTGACTCTGTGGGAGATCGCCGAGGCGTTGGGAGTCACGCCGGTCGAACTGATCACTCCCGACGACGCGGCCACAACCGACCAGGGATAGGAATCAACCGAGATAGGCCGCCACATCGAACTCCGCTCCACGGAACGAGACCCTGAGGATG
Organism: uncultured Elstera sp.; assembly: GCA_903931835.1. Taxonomy (GTDB): domain Bacteria; phylum Pseudomonadota; class Alphaproteobacteria; order Elsterales; family Elsteraceae; genus CAIZEE01. The sequence goes on along the minus strand of CAIZEE010000452.1, from coordinate 1,376 downwards.
CGAAACATGCCTCTGGGTTCAACTGGGCCGCTGGTGAGCATCGTCCGAATCTGGCCGGATGCCATCCCGTCACCAATCCGCCAGCAGATTTCTGGGGGGAGCCACACGACCGTCTCGAACTCGACCTTCGTGGCGCGGATGAAGCCGATCCACTTCCGCGTCGGGCTGTTCTCGGGGAGCAACTTGTCATCGACCATGCCGGGTTCCGGGGTGATCGTCCCCTTGCCTTGTCGCCCCTTCAGCCGATCTGGGGAGAAACAATCGGTGGCGAAATCGAGGGTATGCCTCTCCCCGAACAGTCGCCGCTCCCGCCAGTGGCGATCATGCTCGATGCCGAAACTGTAGCTGAGCGACGGTGCTCTGACGTTGAAGACGAATTCCTCGTATGAGCCTACCGGTGGTTTCGTGGCTCTCTTGGCCATGGGCACCTCCATCCATTCGTGGCGCGCGTCCGATCCTACCAGCCGAACAGCCTTGCGGCAGCCGCCAGCGCTAGGACCAGCGTCAGGACCGGGATCGCGACAACGCCCCAGCCGGTGCCCTTGGCCTCGAACCATTGGCCGACTTTGACTGACAGGGTGTCTCGTGGATTGCTGGCGGGTTCAGTCATCGTGATCACACGTTTTGCAAGGGGCTTGGCCAGGGCGGTCACCCTGAACATAGCGAGAACATCGAGTTTCAGGCCGCGAGAGTCAATCGGAAAATTGCAATATGCGATTGTTAGCAGTGGGCCGAGACCGGTCGGCCAGTGTGTGGCAGAACCGGTCGTAGACCGCGCGGCGGGATATTTCGTCCGAACATCGGCTCGGGTATGCTGGCGGCATGAGCGAGAAAATCATCACCGTCAAAGAGATGGCGAAGGCTGCGGGCGTTCAGGAAAAGGCGTTCCGTGCTCGGCTTCGCAAGGCGAACTTTCCCTGGCACGTTCATGATCAAAGCTGGGATGTTCGGGAAAACAGCCGAGAGCATGGCCAGATGGTCGAGGTTCTGAACTCGATGCGTGGCGGAAGCCGTTAGCCTTGACGCTGACATTCTGGCTCTCGCGGTAGGGATCGTCCTGCCACCGCTCCTCCTGAGGGCGAAGCTGTAGTGGATGGATGGGCGCGATCCGAGAAGACGAACCCCTCGTAGATCGTCGCCGATGGTGCTGGCGACGCTGGTGGGAGAGGACGTTCAAGCGCGCGGGTGACGGTGAGGGTGTCCGTTTGGATCGTCACCTTGACCTAAATCAAGGCGAATCATGCCAACGCTTCCATGGTCAAGGGGCATCGCAGATACCATTCTTTGCCCCCCGGAGTGGGCGATGCCAGGAACGCCCCGGACCTTGCGGTTTCGGGGCGTTCTCATGTCAGGTGCGCTCCAAGGCAATGTGGGCG
>CAIZEE010000451.1 GCA_903931835.1 uncultured Elstera sp. | reverse complement strand
GCGCCTCGGCATCCTCGCCCACCGTCAGAACCAGACCGGCCACGGTTGAGACCAGGTTCTGAAACTGCTCGTTGCGGGCAACGAAATCGGTCTCAGCGTTGATTTCAACGAGCGCGCCATGCTTGGGCGATGCCGAGAAGCCGACCAGGCCCTCAGCCGCCACGCGTCCTGCCTTCTTGGCAGCCTGCGAAAGGCCCTTCTTGCGAAGCCAATCGACCGCTGCCTCGAGATCGCCCGCGACCTCGCCCAGCGCCTTCTTACAGTCCATCATGCCAGCGCCGGTCTTTTCGCGCAGTTCCTTGACCAGCGATGCGGTAATTTCAGCCATAACGTCTTCCTTGAATGTATTGGGGAGCCGCGTTAGGCCGAGGCGGCTTCCGCCACTTCCTCGACCGGAGCCGCCACGATCTCGTCGTCTTCGGGCAGATCATCGGCGTCAACCGCTTCCGCCTCGCCGACATCGACACCGGCCGCAATCGCTTCCTGCTGCAACCCGGCCAGAACGGCGCCGGAAATCATGTCGCAGTACAGATCGATGGCGCGCAGCGCGTCGTCATTGCCCGGAACCGGGAAAGCGACGCCTTCGGGATCAGAATTGCTGTCGAGAATGGCGACGACCGGGATGCCGAGGCGCCCGGCTTCCTGGACCGCGATCGATTCCTTATTGGTATCGATGATGAACAGGATGTCGGGCAGACCGCCCATTTCCTTGATGCCGCCAAGGGCGCGCTCAAGCTTTTCCTGCTCGCGCGTCAGCGTCAGGATTTCCTTCTTGGTACGGCCGGTATGATCCTGCACCAATTCCTCGAGCTCGCGCAGCCGCTTGATAGACAGCGAGATGGTCTTGAAATTGGTCAGCATGCCGCCGAGCCAACGGTGATTGATGTAGTATTGCCCGCAACGACCGGCTGCTGCGGCAACGCGTTCGGCCGCCTGGCGCTTCGTGCCGACGAAGAGCACGCGCCCGCCGCCCGCGACCGTGTCACGCACCGCGTTCATGGCGCGGTACAGCAAGGGCACGGTCTGCTGCAGATCGATGATATGCACGCCGTTGCGCACGCCAAACAGATACGGCGCCATCTTGGGGTTCCAGCGGCGCGTATGATGGCCGAAATGAACGCCGGCTTCCAAAAGCTGGCGCATGGTAAACGTGGGAACTGCCATAATCTTGTCCTCTTCCGGTTAGTCCGCCGCAGGTTAAGTGATTTCACGCCATCTGGCGGAAACACCGGAAAGCAGCCAGTCTCGCAAGGGAGATGGGCCGCCAATACCCGCGTGTGAATTTAGTCGCGCCTGGAGATACTCGCTTGGCGGCCGATTTGCAAGGTCGTACAGGGTTGCGCGCAGCATCCAGGTTCGAATTTCCTGACAAAAGGGCAATTCCTTCAGACGAGCCCCACCGCCGCTAACGATTGTATGGAGCTCGCCGTTCAATCCGAAGCAAATGGCATGCTTGGACTTCGGATGCGTCCTTTCCTCACCTGCGTGAAAACTATTCTGAGCCTTACGCTGCCGCCCTACTGAACCGAAGCCAAGTTGTAAACACGCGGCCCGTTATAGATACGGGCCATGTTATAGACGCGGCCGGCCACTTGATCCGGGGCACCCGGATGCACGGCGACGCAGCTATCGCGATAGGGTCCGGTTCCCGATGCGACCTGCGGCTCGGCACACACCATCGAGCCCATAATCCGCACGAAGACGATGCGGTCGCCCGAGTCGAACGGCAGCAGTTCGAGTTCGGGGCCAGTCAGGTCAGCCCGGCTATCAACGATGGCGCCAACCAAACGACGGTAATGCTTGCCGCGTTCGGATAGAAGATCGACATCGAAGGTGACCGAGGCACGCTCGACATTAGGATTTTGCACCCGGAAGCGGATTGTCTGCGCGGCGTGCGATTGGGCGACATCAGTGGTCCGGTAAAACAGATTGGCGCCTGTCAGCCTGAGCGCCGGCGATTCACTGCTCCACCCGGCCGGTGTCGGGCCGGGCGACAGCACGACTGGCGTTGCGACGGGTAGCGGTTCGACAGCCGCGACGGTGGTGGGGGCGACCGGAGCGGGCACGACGACCGCCTTCCCCGGTAAGGGCGCGGCCGAGGCCGTCGCCATCTCGCGATCGATCGACAGATTGATCAACTCGGCGTCGAGCTGGCGGTTGAGCGCATCGGCGGAGGCGACTTGTTCCAGCGTGGCATGGCTGACTTCGATACGCGGCACCGCCGCCGGGGCCGGCTCGCGCTCAAAATTCTGGGCGGTCGAGCACGGCGTACCCGGCAGATAGAGGATATGATCTGAGCACTCGGGGGACGCCGCCCCGGCGCTGACGGAAAGAACGGACCCGAAGGCGACAACCAGATACCCGATAGATGCGCGCATGGAAACCTCCGTTAAAAGGGTGACGCTTTACCGCCGCACAGCTTGACCAGATGCTGTACGCCGTTAAGGGCATGGTTGATGTCTTCCTTGGCGAAGGGATCGGCCGCCGCATTGGTGATGAAGTAGCCCTGTGAGGCGAGGTCCATCGCCTCCGGCGACTCATCCATCGCGTCGCGGGGGCACATGCTGCCCGGCACGGGGCTTTGCGGCGATCCCAGATTCTTTGCCGCCTGATCGGCGTGATAGACCGGCGCGTCGCTCGACGAACGCAGCATGATCGCCAGCGATTCGCCTGCCGGCGCCTTCGTTCCCGCCGCTGTCGAAATCGAATAGGTCCTAAGCGCGCTTGGATCGACCTCGCTGAAATCGATGGTCGAGCGGCGATAGCAACCGTTCTGCACGGTCACGGCGTAGAGCCTGCACCCATCGAAGCGCCAGGCGGACCAGCTATCGGCCACTGGGTGGTTATGAGCGTTCAACCAACCGATCAGCCAGGCCTGAGTCTCAGTCATCGACGGACCGCCCGGCGTGTTGTTCGGCAGTGGTGCTGTCGGCGGCTTGGATGCGACCGGAGTTGGCGCCAGGGCCGGTACAAGTGTCGGTGCCGGGGCTGGTGGCGGGGGTGCTACAACAGGTGCGGCGGCGGCCACGGTCTCGACATGGGTTGGAAGCGGCGGTGGTGCCGGAGTGTGGCCGATGACCTTCTCGTACGCGACGACCCAACGGATCAGCTCTGCAGCCTGCGGCCCATCGGGGTAGGCTCTCAGATAGCTCTGCGCTGCTTCATAGGCGCGATTATGGTCGGTTCGGTTATTTTGCTGCCAGGTCTGATAAAGATCACTGCCGGAGGCCGGCTTGGCGGGGCTCGGCGTGATTGCCGCTTGAGGACCCGGGGCGTCGGGTGCCGATTGCGCGATGCCCGGCGGGCAAGTCCCCAAGAGAAACGCTAGTCCCAGAAACATCGGAAGGCGGTGATGGCGCAACGGTATCATGGTAGCCTCGGGGCGGGTTATGGGTGCACTAGGTGACTCAGTATCAACATTCCTGATGTGATCAGCCTGGGCGGTAACCTGCCCCTCTACTAGCTTGCCGAGCTCAACCGGCTTTTGGCCACTAGAGTGTTACCGTTTATGGTTAATTTAGCCCGTTAACCTTAAGAAAAGCTGAATCCCCACACGTAGATTTGCCCGCTTCGAGTCGCCGCAGAAGGCAACTTTATGACTGGCTAAACGTTCTACGCTGTCAGGTGATGGTGCATCCCCTGCACGGCCCTATAATTCCTGGACGTCCCAAACCCCAGGCAAGCGCTTAATTTCGCTGCGTAGCTTGGGCGAAATGGCATAGCGCTGAGGCAAGGTGAACTCGACACCGCGTCGGTCGAGATCGAAGACGATCGTGACACGTCCCTTGCCCCTATGTTCGCTGCCGCCGAGCAATCGTTGGAGATCGGCGAGCGGCAGTAACCCGTCAACCTTGATCAGCATGCCGGCAGACGCATTGCGGGCCGCCTGATCGAGCGGCTCCAGCGCCTGAGCGGTCAGCCGCGCGCCCTCATCCTTCAACTCAGCATCCGCTGTTACCAAGAGCGGTTTGCCGCTTTCGAGTAGAGGCCGCGCGGTCGCCAGGATTTCGGAAAACAAGGTGACTTCGAACACGCCGCTGGCGTCCGACATTTGCAAAAAGGCAAAGCGATTGCCGCGCGCCGACGTGCGCTCCTGCTTCGACAACATGATACCCGCCAGTTTAATCCTGGTAGCACCTGATCGGATCTTGGCGGCGAGATCGCTCGCACGCGTCACACCGAGCCGGTTCAGGGTTTGGCGATAATCATCGAGCGGATGAGCCGATAGATAAAAGCCAACCGCATCGAATTCACGCTGAAGGCGTTCGCTCGGCTCCCAATCCGCGAGATTGGGCAGCGGCGGGGGCGGCATG
>CAIZEE010000450.1 GCA_903931835.1 uncultured Elstera sp. | reverse complement strand
GCCGGCCATGTCGCCGCGCGCAAGATGTTCGGCGAATACGGCATCTTCTGCGACGGCAAAATGGTCGCGATCGTCGGCGGGGACGAGCTGTATGTGAAGCCGACCAAGGGCGGCCGCGCGCATGTCGGCGACGTGCCCGAGAAATCGCCCTATCCTGGCGCCAAGCCCTGCTTCCTGATCGCGGGCGAAAAATGGGACGATGCGGAGTGGCTGGCGGAGCTTATCCGGCTCACCGCCGCCGAGTTGCCGATGCCAGCGCCGAAGAAGCCGAAGGCGAAGAAGCTTTAGATCGCCGATAGTCTTGTGATCCATGCGTTCTCCTCCTATCATGTACATGGCGTGTACATGGACAAATGGAGGGCCAAAATGGCCGCGACAGCGAGATTGGTGGTGCAGATGACACCCGTTGAAAAACGAGCACTTGACCTTCGGGCGAAGCGCGCCGGGACTTCAACGGCAGAATTTGTCCGGCGTCGATTGAACGCAGACGATCTCGATGACCATCGCGAGGAGATTGAAGCGCTTCTCTCCACGCTTGAATCGACAGCACCCGCTATTCTGAAGTCGATCGACGCTCTGGAAGCGGATACCCGAGAATTCTCGGCGCGGCTGGATGCCCTAGCAGGAATCCCCAAATGAGTTTTGGCGATCGCGTCCTTAATGGTCTTAAGACCATTGTCCTCATCGAGGAACGAACAAATGCGATGAGCGACGCCTTCAAGGCATTCAAGCAGAAGGCCGAGCTGGTCTTTGAGGATCACGAGAAGCGCCTGACCAGACTGGAGACAATGGTCGAGATCATCCGACCGGATGGCGGTGTGCTGCGGATCACGCCACCATCGAAGCCACAAACATGAACGCCCGTTTCCCGATCAGAGATAGCACGGTCGCGGATCTCGACGATCTCGACGATATCAAGGCCTATGATCGCGCCAAGAACGGGCCTGCGCAGGAATTCGTGCCGGCTGCTGTCGCCGACCGGCTGATTGCCGGCGAACAGCCAATCCTAGTCTGGCGGGAGTATCGCGGGTTTTCTACAGCTGCTCTAGCGCGACATGCCGGTATTTCCGGCGCTTATCTTTCTCAGCTTGAGCATCGGACCAGACAGGCGTCACAGGACGTTCTTCTTCGCCTCGCAGCCGCCCTCAAAGTAGAGGTCGGCGATCTCCCGACCGGGCCCAAGGGTTCATGAGAAGGCTAAGAATCTTTAGGCGTTCGAAAACCTGACGACTGTTACGATTAGGCTAAGCTAAAATCTTAAGTCCATGTTTCTGGACGACGGCCAGCAGCTTGAGCGACGGCCCGCTCGGCTTCTTCGCGCCGGTCTCCCATTTCTCTATCGTGCTCGCACTCGTGTTGAGGTAGCGGGCGAATACCGGCTGGCTGACATTGTTCGTCTCGCGGAGCCGCTTGATCTCGGCTGGCGCAATCCCGGGCGGCACGGTCAGGTGACGCGCATCGAAATCACGCATGGTCGCCTTGCTGATCGCGCCGACCTTGCGTAGCGACAACGCGGAACTGTGGATCGCCTTGGAGATATCGCTTTTGAACTTATTTCTCGCAGTCATGTCGTAATGTAGCACTTGGTGCTATACCAGCCAAGAGTTTGGGCGAGCCGAAGTAGACGCCATAGGCAGGCTAGCCCTGCTCCGGCGCGCTGATCGTCACGTAATACCCATCAGGATCGCGGAGCGAAAACTCGCTTGCTCCCGTGTTGGGATTCACATGCGGTTCTTCGTCCAGCCGGCTTGCAAGGCTGCGTGCCCTTGGCAGGGCCGCATCGAAATCATCGACCCAGAAGAATAGCAGCAAGCCATTGCCGGGGGTCGCGTGGTCGGGGCTTGTCAAAGGCGGGTGCTCATGCGCACCCCATTCGTGCAGGCAGAGCAGCACCGTTCCATCCTCAGCCACAATCCGCCCGAAATCGTCATGGGCGGGGGCAGTCTTGGGCAGGCCAAGCAGCGACTGGTACCATGTGACGCTGCGGGCCACGTTGGCCACGCCGATGATCGTCCAGATGCGCGTCATGGGTCTGCCTCCCGCGATCTACCCCTTAAGCTGCGCCACCAGTAACGCGCAGATCGCGGTCGCGACCCACATCGCCATCGGAATCTGCCGGGCCTTGCCATTCATCGCCTTCAGCGCGACGAAGGCGATGAAGGAAAGGGCGATGCCGAGCGTGATCGAATATCCCAATGGGATCAGGATGAGGGCGAGGAAGGCCGGGATCGCATCCTCCATATCGCCCCAATTGATCTTGCCCAGACACTCGACCATGAAGACGCCGACCATGACGAGCGCGGGTGCTGTCGCAATGCTCGGCACCAACGACAGCACCGGCGATAAAAACAGGAAGGGTATGAACATGACGCCGCACACGACGGCGACCAGGCCCGTGCGGCCACCCTGCGCGATGCCGGCGGCGGATTCCAGATAGGCGGTGGTTGGGCTGGTGCCGAGCGGGGCGGATAGCAATGCCGCCAGCGCATCGATATGCATCGATTCGCGCATATTTTTCGGCATGCCGTCTTCGCCGTTGAGGTTGCCCGCCTCGGCCAGCGCCATGAAGGTCGACATGGCTTCGAGGAAGTTCGTCACCAGCAGCACGAAGATCATCGGCAGATAGGCGAATTTGAACGCGCCCAGAATGTCGATCTGGCCGATGAAGCTGAAATCGGGCAAGGCAACAAATCCGGTCCAATTGACCAGTTCCGGCACGCCCGGCGGATAGGCGCTGCCATCGCCATACCAGCGGCCGATCGGAATGGCGAGGATGGTGGTGATCGCCATGCCGGCCATCAGCGCGCCTGGTACCCGGCGGATGACGAAGAACATGGTCAGCAGGCAGCCGGCGAGGAAGGTCAGGACGGGTGCGGTAAACGGCGCCAACGCCACCACCGTCGCCGGATCGCTGACCACGAATTTCGCGTTGACCAGCCCCAGCAGCGCCAGAAACACGCCGATGCCGCAGCCAATCCCGTAGCGCAAGGCGACCGGTATCGCCTCCACCAGCAGCGAGCGCAGATTGAACAGCGCCATGATGCAGAACAACAATGCCGCGATGAAGGTGCAGCCCAGCGCCGTCGGCAGCGGGATATGGGCACCCAGCACGATCGTGTAGGTGAACAGCGCGTTCATGCCCATCGCCGGCGCCACCAAGATCGGCGACTTGCCATAGAATCCCATCGCAACGCTGGACACGAAACTGACCAGCACGGTAGCGGTCACACCGGCGGAGAACGGGATACCGGCATTGGCGATAATGTTCGGATTGACGATGATGACGTAGGACGCGGCGAGGAAGGTCGTGAGCCCGGCGATCAGTTCCGTCCTGATGGTCGAGCCACTGGCGGCGATCTGGAAGAATTGATCCAGAAAACGGGCAATTC
>CAIZEE010000449.1 GCA_903931835.1 uncultured Elstera sp. | reverse complement strand
TACCAAAGATACCCAATAAATGCAATTATACAATTCTCGGGTGCGCATGATGGCAAACAAATATGTGATAATGAATGTCCGGCGTTTATAGTGAATTGTGGTCGTTGCAAATAAGGTCGGATGTCTCACGCGTAGGCGGTGGTCGTCGCCACAAATTGCTGTCAAGATTGCAATATGCTTACAGATCAACGGCTTAATGGCTTGTAGGAAAGACTAGCTGACTTCGACACGCCTGTTAGCGTCAAGCCGGGCCGCTTTCACGGCGAACGGCATTGTTGTTCATGCACCAATGCGATTGTGGGGCCCGCTACCGAAACTCAATCGCAGATTAGGAAAAAGACAACGGAATCAACAACTGCCAGTGCCCAGTTTCATTACCGCCGGCACGCCACTTCAACGACATAGCGCTGCGAATGCGCTGACGTTGGTTCTCGGGCTCACGACCGAAACCATGACGACATAGACAGTAGCAGTGGACGGGCATGGACCGGCGCGCAGGTCACATACCCGTCGCGTCTTGCCGCAGATGATCCGACCCGACTCCAGCTCCACCAACGGCTGGTAATGTAATTCGAACTGTTCTTCGGCGATCGCGCTCTTAAGCGATTGGCGACGCGCCATGGGATTGCGCGCCCAATCATCAAATTCGGAAGAATAGGGCCGAAACGTTTCCGGGGCTTCCTGCTTTGCAGCGTGTAGCGCCATATCAGCTTGCTTCATCAGCTCCGCGTAATCATCGGCCGTTGCCGGCAGGCCGGTCTCGAAGGGGCAGGGGAATAGTGCCGCGCCGACACAGACCTCAATCGTGATTTCGGTATCTGCACCGTTCATCGGTCCTACGACTTCCTGACTGATGGTGGCGGCTGAACCACCGATCGATCCGGCAGCAGGTGAGATCGGCAACATCAGGGCATATTCATCGCCGCCGAGGGGCGCCACGGTTCCCCCCGCATCATCCGCGATCACTTTCAACCGGATGCCGACTGTGCGCAACACCTGGTTGCCAGCTAATTGGCCGAGCGAACCATTGATTTCGTGGAATGCATCGATATCGACAACGAGTATCCCGATCGGACTTTTCTTCGCCGATTGCGACTCGATCGCTGTGATCAGCGCGTTCCTGGATCGAGCGCGGTTCGAAAGGCCGGTCAGCGCCTGATCTCGAACTCCAGCCCGTCTCGACCGTCGGGGTGGACATGATCCTATAATGCCGCAGCCGTACGGCCTACCCCTCCGCCAGGCCCAGCAAACCGTGCGCCGAGGGGCTGATATAAGGAAGGTCTATCGCGCCCGCCATCTCGGGATTACGGGGGAATTACACGGTCACAACACTGAGTCTAACATTGCCGTGAAGCTCGCTAACTGCTCCATCACTCTCCCAGCGATAGGTCTGCGTGGTATCAACCCGATGGTTAGTCTCGACCCAAACGCGCTTCTCGGGATTGTGCGGTTGAGCTAGGGTGCCCTGAAGCAGAGAAGAACCGGCGTTAACATGGGAAATATCGGTTTATGTCTATCGTAATCGGACTTTCGCTCGGACATGATGGCGCCATCGCCTTGGTGAAAGACGGTCGGCTCGTCGCGGCGATCGCCCGCGAGCGCGTTTCCCGGGTCAAGAAACAGACCGGTGTGTCGCGCGCAGAACTCGACTACGTGCTCGATTTCGCCGGCGTCGGCATGGCCGACATTACGGCCGTCGCCTTCGCTGCCTACCACTACGCGCCGGACAACTACATCAAGCTCTACCTGCCTGACGGTCAGGAGGTCACGCATCACCTGTTCGATCATCCCTCCGGCGTTTTCACGCAACAGCTGCAGACCCAGATCGACGGGCGGCGCGTGCCCGCGATCTTCGTTCAGCATCACCTGTCGCACTGCGCGTCGACCTTCTACACCAGTCCATTCGAGCGCGCCGCGTGTTTCAGCCTGGACTCCAGCATGCTGCGGCCGGAGGCATGTTCGATCTTTGCTTATGGCTCCGAGCTGGAAGTCCATCCGCTCTATTGCCCGGGCCTGATGATCGGCAATGCCTACAATATCTTCACCTCGAAGCTCGGACTGGGCGATGGGCTGTTCAAGGCCGGCACAACCATGGGGCTGGCGTCATACGGCCAGATCCTGCCGATGGCGCGCGAGAATTGGCAACGCTATGGTCAGTCCTACTACGCGCGGGCCTTCCAGGAAAACGACTTCATCTTTATCGATCAGATGTGGTCGGAACTGTCCGGCCTACCGCCCCATCAGGGCTTCAGCAAGGAACAGAGCGACAAGCAGCCGGCGATGGATATTGCCGCATCGCTGCAATTCGTGTTCGAGGAAACCATCGTTCAGGCGGCGCAGGCGCTCTATGACAAGACGAAGAATTTCAGCGACGGCAATCTTTGCCTGAGCGGCGGCTCGTTCCTCAATTGCAACACCAACTCCGCCATTCTCGACCGAACCGAGTTCGCGAACGTCCATCTGTTCCCCGGCTGCGGGGATGACGGCACGGCCGTGGGGGCGGCGCTTTATGTGGCTCACCACCTGATGAAAGCGCCGCGCCGGCCGTATGAGCCGGAAGAGATCGCCTATCTCGGCCGGAGCTACCCGGAGACGGAGCTGGGCGAGCCGCTCAACTTCGATGTCGTCATCGAGACGATTGCCGATGGCGGCGTGGTCGGCTGGTTCCAGGGGCGCTCGGAATTCGGTCCGCGCGCGCTCGGCAATCGATCGATCCTCGCCGACCCGCGCAATCCGGGGATGCGCGATCACATCAACAATAATGTAAAACGCCGCGAGTGGTTTCGCCCCTTTGCTCCCATGGTCATGGAAGAGCATGTCGCGGAGTGGTTTGAGTTCGACCGGCCGAGCCCGTTCATGCTGTTCACGGCTGCGGTGCGTGAGCCGGATCGGCTACCGGCGATATCCCATGTCGATGGATCGGCGCGCGTTCAGACCGTGAGCCCGACCAGCAATCCGCGGATCTATGAACTGCTGAAGCGGTTCAAGGCCGTGACCGGGGTGCCGGTCCTGCTCAATACCAGCCTGAATGTAAATAGCGAGCCGCTGGTTGAGACGCCCGAGGATGCGTTGCGCTTCTGGGAAGGCTCGCCGGTATCCTTGATGGTGATTGGCGACCGCATGCTCCGGCGCTAGACCAAAGTAGAGTTTGTCTTCCGCCAGCACCTTGTCTTGATGCAACCCTGATCGTCGATCAGTTCCGCCCCCCCGCCATCTCGATTTCAATCAACGAGAACGGCAGAATGCCGGCCTGATTGAAGCGCTCGAAGAATCCGCTCACAGAAAATTCTCGGCCGTCGGTTTCAGCTTGGTGGGAAGCGAGCGCGATCAAGTGGTCGAATTGCAGCTTGCCGATGACGTAGCTGGTGCCATATCCCGGCTGGCGCAGATAAAGCAGCTGTTCGAACGCGACGAGATCGCTGCTTGGGTCCGACCAGCCGCGCGGCGTCCAATGGGCGTGAAACTGGCCGGCCTCGGCCAGGCTCATCTGGTTCGCCTGGACATAGAGCGAAGCCAGGCCGCGCGCCGCGCGATTGGCGAGCATGCACCATACGATCTCTCGGCCGCGCGGGTCGCCGTCGTAGAGCCCGGCCTGCAACAGCAGTTCTTCCATGGCGGTGGCCAGGCCCTCTGAGCGGGTGTCGAACATATCCCAGAGAATCGGCAAACGGCGGATCGGGCTCGGGTTGGGCTCAAACTTCAGACGCGCCAACTCGATCCAATGATAGTCATGCGAGTATAATCCCAAGGGATCGCGGGCAATTCCGTGACCGAAGAAATTGCGCTGATCGGGCGGTGTATAGCCGAGGGCCTGACGCGCCATCGCATCCCGAAAATACGGCCGGTCGGGCACGATACCGCTATGGATCAGAAAATCCGTGAGGCGCTGCATTTTCGCCGCGCTGAAGGCCGGCCAGGCAGCCCCGTCATCATGCGGCGGCAAAGGCGGTTCGGCTTGATTATGCAATTCCTCCAGGCGCAGAGCCGCCAGGGCGCGATCAAGTTCACGCTGCAGGAGTGTCGCTTGGCTGTCCCAGTCGAACGGCACCAAATGCACGTTCTTCTCATACCAATTATAATTTTCCTTACCGACGCCCGACGGGCCGGTCTTTGATGGCGCCTCGGCGGTGACCCAGCCCTGGAATTTGTCGGTCGCGTCCCGCGCCTGATGCACCGCCTGACGCAATGCGGCACCCACCCCGTCCAGGCTGCCATGATTGGGGCCGGACAAAGTTCGCATCGTCAAAGTTCCGGCCTCAAGTGCGGCCAACATCCGGCTTTGTTCGCGAAAGGCCCGAGCACCATAGAGCCACAGATCGCGGGTGTTGCTGCCGGCAAGATTGATCTTCGCCTGATTGAGCAAGGCGGGTATTGCGCCGATCAGGCAGGTCAAGCGCTTCTGGTCCGCATCGGACAGTGGATAGCTATAGGCAAACAAATCGATCTGCGGTTCGGCACTGCTGCCCTCATGGACCGGCACATCGCTTTCCTCGTCGAACAGCGTGGCATAGAAAGTCGGGTCGCGGGCCCAGGGCCGCAGGATTCGCAGATCGAAGTCCAGCCCCTGCATCTCGGCCTCAATGACGCGGTAATCGACCGATTGCGAAGGCGTCCAGCCCGTGCGGTCGATCGCCGAGAGGCGCTGGCGATAGGCCTTAAGTCCAGTCGCTTTAGCCTTGATTGCCGCCGCGCCGTAATCCGGCACGCATTGGGTGATCGGCGGCGGCACGAAGCCGCGCCAATCCTGAGACAGAGACAGCAATTGGTCATATCCTGATGCCACCGCCTGATGGCTGAGCATTGAGAAGACCGCGATCAAAGCGGCAAGCCAGAGGCGGAATCGATGGTCAAACAAGGTCATGATTCCGTGGGACCACCTGCCTAATGTATCGGGCGCCTGATAGATATCGAACAAAATCACCAGCTCCAGTGCCCAGCTCTTCGCCGCCGCCGGTACGCCGGGTTCGCGGGATTTACCATCATATACCGTCAAGACGTGCTGCGAAGTTCCTCGCGGGCGGCGAGCAATGCCGCGCGGCTCATCTCGTGAAATTCTTTTCTGACATGCCAAACACTGTCCGCGTACGCGGCGTCCAATAGGCCGTCGGCATCGGCAAACGGCGTGTAACGATCGACAAAGCCGATTGCATTGAGACGGCATTCCTCCTCGAGCCTTAGATTGAGGCGAAGCGTGATTTCAAGCCGATCGAAAGTTTCGCCGTAAAAAAACTGGGGAATGCCGGGGCAACGCTCGATGCCGATCGGCGGCACGACCGAGGCCACCAGACAGTCCAAATCGTCGAACCCCCCGCGCAACCGAGTTATCGCGCCGATGTAATTCGTGACGAGGTCGTCAATAACGTCTTCGAGCGCGCGCCCGTCGCGGTCGCGGATACGGCCGATGTGAACACGGACGTCAATCTCGCCGAAGACAAACGCGATACAGTCGCCGTTGCAGACGCCAAAATTGCGTGGATCAATCGCGTCGATGCCGCCATGACCCATGCCGTACATAGTCCTAGCGCCAAGAAGGACCACTTCAAATATCGATTTCGGCCCGTCATAGCTCTCCGCGTGGCTGTCGCCGAATACGAAGATGCGCGAATCGAAGGGCGGCTGCTTGACGAGTTCAAGCTCCACCATACGCAAAATGCCCATAAGCTTTGGCGAATCCGGTCGCCGTTTCATCCCTTCCAGGCAAATCCCGCGAGCAGCGAAATGCCAGCCCTGGCAATAAGAGTTTGCCGCCAGACCAGGCGCCTCGTCAAAGAACATTGCCGGGCGCATTAGCCGCCATCACTTGCCGTGATAATCGGCGCGCCTTCGAGCGTGCACACACATCGATCGCCCAAAATGTCGATCGCGACCCTATCCGAAGTCTCGCCGCTCCTGACCACCGTAGCGGAATGGACCGTCTTGTCTGCCATCAGTCTCTCCCAAAAAACTGAGCTGACGCGTTCAGCGTTATGCTGACGGGATCGCGTCGACCGGTCAACTAGGGCCGCGTAACTCCCGGTATGGTTAGATTTCGACCCTGACGCGGCGCCGCGTCATGCTTACCGTCATCCCTGTAGCGACCGACCAATGCGACTCGCGTCCGTACCGGCCAGGAGACGGCATTGTCATCTGATCCGATGAAGTGAAGGCCAAATGGGGCCTCTCCGGCAAGGCCGTTATGCTGACCTTCGGGCTGGCTGCTGCAGAGGCCGCTGTCATCATGCAGACCGGCTTCAGTTCGGCGACGTTCTTTGGCGTAATCTGCTCGAGCGCCACATGGAGCAAGCCGTCATAGCTCTTATTGGCGATCACCCAGGTATCAGTGGCGGCACGAAGCCTCGCCAATCCTGAGCTAAATACAGCAATTGGTCATAGCCGGATGCCACCGCTTCGTGGCTTTGGTGGCTGTAGATCGAGAAGTCCACGATCAGAGCCGCCAGCCCGAAGCGGAAGCAAGTGCCCAGCTTTCTCGCCGGCTTTTCGTTACGGCAGCGCCAGCACCGTTATCTTGACGGTTTCCGTACCGCCGCCAAAGAAGGCGGAGACGGAGCCGGACAGCGCGGTCAAATACTGCTTGCCGCCAAGCTGGTAGCTGAAGATCCCGCCACCTGCTGACGCCGGCAACGCATAGCGCAACAGGACGACGCCGGTATCCGCATTCACCGCGTAGAGCGTTCCCTTAAGGTCGCCGGCAAAGACGACGCCGCCCTTGGTAACAGTGACATTGGCCAGCATCGGTGCTGCCGCATCGACGGTCCAGCGGGGTTTGCCCGATGCGACATCGACGGCTGCCAGCACGCCGCGCGCCTGATCGATCGGATCCTGGTCGATCTTGCCGCCATAGAAATGTGTGGCGACCTGATGAACCGGCGGTGCCGCATCGTGAACAACGGTTCCGCACCAATTCACCATCGGCGCGATCACCGTGCCATGATTGGGGTCATAGGCGGAGCTGCTCCACTCCTGTCCACCCAACAGACCGGGGCAGATATGGGTCGGCGTGACCGAGGCGTCAGCGTCGACATTCTCCTGTTTGGAAATAGCCAGATCATAGAGCACTTCCGAGGTCTCGCGGTCGAGCGCCCGCAACCGTCCATCCTTACCACCCGCGATCACGATGTCGCGTGGCTGTCCCTTCACCGTCGCATGAACCAGCGGACTGGTTTGCGAAAGATCCCAATCATGGGTGTCATGGGCGAGCAATTGCCGCGACCACAGCGGCTTGCCTGTCTTGGCGTCGAGCGCAATCACCGTGTCCGTGCCAAGGTCGGCACCAGGGCGCGATTCGCCATAAAAATCCGGTGCCGGGTTGCCGCTCGGAATGAACACAATTCCTTTCGCGCGATCGAGCGAGATCGGCGTCCAGAAACTCCCCCCACCATGCGCGATCGCGTCGGCACTGCCCCATGAGTTGGCACCCGGCGCGTCCTTCGGCGGCAGTACTTCGTAGCGCCAGATCTCCGTACCGTCCGTCAGTTTGAACGCGCCGATCCACCCCTGCCCGCCCCAGTCGGCACCGGCAGTCCCATAGATCACGCGATCATCGACGATCATCGGCGGCATGCTGAGGTAATGGCTTTCCTCGATACTGGTGATCTGCCGTTGCCAGGCGAGCTTGCCATCCGTCATCGACAGCGCGATCAGGAAGCCGTCGGCGGTGCCCCGCACGATCAGGCCATCCTTCATGGCGACGCCGCGATTGACGGTCGACAGCGCCTTGCCCTTCACGACCCACTCGTATCGCCAAACTTCCTTGCAGCTCTTGGCGTCGATCGCCAGCGTGGTTTGCGCGGCGGTGGCATAGAGAATTCCGTCATAAAGCAGTGGCGTCGACTGCGCCTGCGCCTTAAGGCCGCTGTCATAGGTGCAGACCGGCTTCAGTTCCGCGACGTTCTTCGGCGTAATCTGATCGAGCGCCACATAGCGCAGACCGTCATAGCTCTTATTGGTCATCAGCCAAGTATCGGTGGCACTTGCCGACCCATCCAGTTCCGCCTGCGTCGGCCCGAGGGGGGCCGACCATGCTGGCGCGGAGACTAGGGCAGCCGCAGTGATAAAAGCCGCACAAAGTCCGAGGTCGAATCGCGAGAGCATCATGTCGATATCCTTTGCTTAAATCTGGCGTGAGCTATTCTGAGACAGGCAATTATTCGAGCCTCTTGATCGAATCAACCCGAATCGACGATCCGCTGCGACTTCGGCACGCGGCGCGAAGATGGTGGCGTCGCGCAACCGGAGGTGGCTCGCCGGTCACCCCGTTTCGGGGGCCGAGGGCCGCATGGGTAGATTCCGACCCTGACACGCCACCCTGCTCATGCGTAGCCTCGTTAAGAAACCTACCACGCAGTTAATGACGACTTTGCGGCAGCCAATTGACGGCTGAAGCGTTTTAGCGATGCAAGGGGCTGCCGGGCCAACCCTCGATGCGATTTGCGTCCATTTCGGCCAGGAGACTGCATTGGCACTAGAAAACGCCGGTAAAACACGGAGTGAGAGCCCTGTCAGAGTTGGCGGAGACAGCGGCGCGACGCGGCTTACGCGGCTCGCCTTCGTCGGTAATTCGTTACCGCGGCGCTGCGGAATCGCCACCTTCACCACCGATTTGCAAGGGGCGATCGCACAGCGGAGACCGGATCTGGAGACCGCCATTGTCGCTATGACTGATGACGGCCAAACCTATGATTACCCACCCTCTGTCCCCTTCGAACTCCACGAGACGGCCATCAGCGAGTACCACGGCGCCGCAGATTTCCTGAACCAGGGGCGGCTCGGCGCGGTCTGCT
>CAIZEE010000448.1 GCA_903931835.1 uncultured Elstera sp. | reverse complement strand
GGGGCAGTTCCGCACGGTGATTGACGGGTTGGGCATCCACTTCCTGCATGTGCGGTCGCCCGAGCCCGATGCCATGCCGTTGATCATGACGCATGGCTGGCCGGGGTCGGTGGTGGAATTCCTCAAGGTCATCGGACCACTCACTGACCCTACTGCGCATGGTGGCAACCCAAGCGACGCGTTTCATGTCGTGGTGCCCAGCCTGCCAGGCTATGGATTCTCGGACAAGCCAACCACGACCGGTTGGTCGGTCGAGCGCATCGCGGCGGCCTGGATCGTGGTGATGCAGCGGCTGGGCTATGATCGCTACGTGGCGCAGGGCGGCGACTGGGGCTCGGCGGTGACCAGCGCCATGGCTACGATCAGGCCGGCCGAACTTGCCGCCATCCATCTCAACATGGTGATCGCACCGCCCGGCCCTGACGACCTGGCCGCATTGTCCGACGCGGAAAAGGCGACGCTCTGCGATCTGCGGCGGTTCAGGACCGACGGCAGTGGCTATTCGGCGATGCAAAGCACGCGGCCACAGACATTGGGCTATGGGCTGACCGACTCGCCCGCAGGGCAGGCGGCATGGATTTTTGAAAAGCTGGTCGAATGGATGGATTGCCAGGGCGACCCGCTGTCGGTTGTCAGTTATGACGACATGCTCGACAACATCATGCTGTATTGGCTGCCCGCGAACGCTGCCTCGTCGGCGCGACTCTATTGGGAAAGTATCGCCAACTTTGCCGCCGGTGCGACTGACCTGCCGGTGGCGTGCAGCATTTTCCCCAAGGAAATCACCCGTCCATCGCGGGCTTGGGCGGAACGCAAATATCCGCGGCTGATCCATTGGGGGGAGCCTGACCGCGGTGGCCACTTTGCCGCGCTGGAGCAGCCAGCCATATTCGTAAGCGAACTTCGCCAGGCGTTTCGATCGATCCGGATGGGCAGTTGATAGTCGGAAGATCCCGCCTGCCGGACAAACAATTTTGGAAGAATGGATAATGGATCAACAAGCCCGCGACGTCCCGCTATTGGTCGATGTCGTTGTCATCGGCGCCGGTTTTGCCGGACTTTACGCGCATTTCAAGCTGCGCTCGCTCGGGCTGTCGGCATTTGGTTTCGAAGCTGCACCAGAAGTGGGCGGCACCTGGTTCTGGAACCGCTATCCCGGCGCACGTTGCGACGTGGAAAGTCTGGATTATTCCTATTCGTTCTCGCCCGATTTGCTGCAGGAGTGGCGCTGGAGCGAACGGTTCGCCACACAGCCGGAAATATTGCAATACGCCAATCACGTTGCCGACCGTTTCGAACTGCGCCGCGATTATGCGTTCGACACCAAGGTCATCGCTGCCAATTTCGACGAGGCGGCCAACCAGTGGGTGGTCAGGACCGATCGTGGTGACCAGGTGCGCTGCCGCTACCTGCTATCGGCGGTGGGCGGGCTGTCGTTGCCCAAGGCGCCCGAAATCGAGGGGCTGAACGACTTCGCGGGAAGATGGGTCCAGACCGGTTGCTGGCCGCGCGAGCCCGTCGATCTCGTTGGCAAGCGTGTCGCAGTGATCGGCACCGGGTCTTCTGGCATCCAGTGCATCCCCCTGCTGGCCCAGGACGCAGCGCACCTTACGGTATTCCAGCGCACGCCCAACTTCAGCGTGCCCGCGCATAACGGAACCATTGATCCCGACTACGAAGCCCGGGTCCGCGCGGATTACGTCGAGCACTGCAAACGCAACCGCTACACGAAGGGCGGGGTGCCGCAGCGCATCAACACCGGGAAGTCGGCGATGTCCGTGTCCGAGGAGGAACGTCTCGCCAAGTTCGAGCAGGCATGGGGCTTTGGCACCTTTGCCCTGCAATCGGTGTTCAACGACACCAGCGTCAATCCGCAATCGAACGCGGCGGCGGCGGCTTTCGTCCACGACAAGATCCGGGGCATCGTCAAGGATCCGGCCATCGCCGAAAAACTCCTGCCCAGGACCTTTCCCTTCGGCACCAAGCGCATGTGCCTCGACACGGGTTATTACGCGACCTTCAACCGCGACAACGTCGAACTGGTCGATATTCGCGAAACCCCGATCGAGCGGATCACCAAAGCCGGCATCCTGACCACCGAGCAGGAATATCCCTTCGACCTGATCGTCTTTGCCACCGGCTTCGACGCCGTGACCGGGCCGTTGTTCGCGCTGAACATCACCGGCGTTGGTGGGGTCAGGCTGCAGGATGCCTGGAAGGACGGGCCGCAAAGCTATCTGGGCCTGACCGTGTCGGGCTTTCCCAACCTGTTTACGGTCAATGGTCCCTCCAGCCCCTCGGTGCTGGCCAATATGCTCCAGACCATCGAGCACCATGTCGAGTGGATCGTGGATTGCATCGCCTGCATGGAAACGAATGGCTTCGTGCGCATCGACGCCGACGAGGCGGCGCAGGTGGCCTGGGCGCATGAAGTGGCCGACATGGCGGAAAAGACGCTCTATACCAAGGCCAACAGCTGGTACATGGGCGCCAACGTGCCCGGCAAGCCGCGCGTGTTCCTGATGTATATCGGCGGGCTCGATCGTTATGTCGAACGCTGCGACAAGATCGTCAGCGAAGGATATGCCGGCTTTAATTTTACCGCTGGCGAAACCAACAGCGCGGCCCAGGTCGGGGTTGCCGCCATGACCGGCGCGACCTGAAGCCTCCATGGATCATCGGAGAGGAGACCCGCAGTGACGGCTCGATATGACATCATCATCCGTGGCGGCCTGGTCGTCGATGGCACGGGCGCAGACCCCCGGTATGCCGACGTGGCGATTGCGCATGGGATCATCCAGGCGGTCGGCATTGTCGACGGCCAGTGCGCCGAGGAGATCGACGCATCCGGCCTGATCGTGACGCCCGGCTTCATCGACCTGCACACGCATTATGACGGGCAGGCGATCTGGTCGCAGCGGTTGAACCCGTCGTCCTCGCATGGTGTGACCACGGTGATCATGGGCAATTGCGGCGTTGGCTTCGCGCCGTGCCGGCCCGATGATCGCGACCTGCTGTGCGCCACGATGGAGGGCGTCGAGGACATCCCCGGCGTGGTGATGCGCGAAGGGCTGACCTGGGATTGGGAGACGTTTCCGGAATATCTCGATGTGCTGGCCGCTGGGCGCCGCGACATCGACATCGGCGTGTTCGCGCCGCATTCGCCGCTGCGCGTCAACGTCATGGGCACGGTCGATGAGGCCAATGGGATCATCGGCGTCGCCCGCTTGGATACGGCGAATCTCTCCGATCTGGAGCCGAGCGATGCGCTGATGCGCATTCAGAACGATCTTTTCGACGTGGGCGCCGACCTCTGCGTGCCGGGGCAAGATGCGGAGCCGGGAAGCCGGC